>JAFAZM010000298.1 GCA_019239785.1 Sphingomonadaceae bacterium | reverse complement strand
TTATGCGGTCGACCTCATCGATCCGAACCTGCTTCTGGTCGGCGAGGAATGGGCGAGCGAGGCGGCGATGGACGAGCATATGCAGACGCCGCACATGGCAAAGCTCGGTGCCGCGCTCTCGACCGCGAAGATCGAGGCGATCCGGATCGACGCCTATGAAGGCCATTATCTGAAGAACGTCATGGGCGGGGCAGCGCCGCCGGCGGATTGAATCGCGGCCGCCCTGCCCTCCGCCTCTCATCTTTCGTCATGCCGGACTTGATCCGGCATCCACCTTCTTGCGGCGCGGGCTGGAGAAAAGGCGGATCCGGATTCCCGGCCTTCGCGGGGGCAGGCAAGCCGGGATGACGGCGAGGTATGGACGGAGCGCCCGCTGCTACCCGGCGGCCTTCGGCGGGAAGATGATCAACGTCGACGTCCCGTGCGCCAGCAGCTTGCCCTCCCCCGAGCGCAGATAGGCCTCCGACGAGGCGATCGTCCGCCCCCGGCTCAGCACCCTGCCCTCGCAGCGGACCGGGCCGCCGCTCGGGTCGATCGGGCGGGTGAAGTTCACCTTGGTCTCGACCGTCGTATAGCCGATGCCGGGGCCGAGCTCGGTGTGGAGGGCGCAGCCGCAGGCACTGTCGATCAGCGTCAGCGCATAGCCGCCATGGACGGCGCCGAGCGGGTTGAGCAGGCTTGGTCCGGGCGTGCCCTCGAAGACGGCACGGCCGGGCGCCCCCTCGACCAGGCGAAAGCCCATCAGCCCCGCGATCGGCGGCGCCGGCAGATCGCCGGCGATCATCGCCGCGATGATCTCGAGTCCGCTCATGCTCTGCAGCTGATCCGGCGTGATCGTGCCGAAGCTCTCCATGCGCCATCGCCCATTTCAGTTTCGAAACGAAACTAACGGACGCAGCGTGGGAGTCAATCGCGTTTGCTTTCGAGAATATCAGTTCGGCATGGGCGGCCGCGGCGCGTTGTCGGTCAGCTCTGCAGCGCGGCGCGCGAAGTCGTCGGCGAGCCTCAGCAAGGCTGCCGCGGCGCGTTGATCGTTGAGGTTGGCTGCCAGCCTGCGACAACGCTCCGCTTGCTCCAGAAGATATGTCGCCTCGCTCATGGGCGGGTGAAGCGCATGACTGGCGCATCCGTTCCGCTCGCGGAACGATAGCTGATCCAGGTTAGGGTGAATTCACGGTCGGCCCCGAGCTTGCCTTCGCGGAGCCCCCCGCCTAAACGGCGCACCCTTGGTCGGGGCGTAGCGCAGCCTGGTAGCGCATCACACTGGGGGTGTGGGGGTCGCTGGTTCGAATCCAGTCGCCCCGACCAGTCACGACAGCAATTCCGGTCTCGGCCCGGCGCCTTCCCTTGCTGAGGGCGCGTCCTCAGGAGGCAGGGGCCGGGATCGCCGGCTGCCGATAATATTGATGCGCGAAGCGGACTTCGACCGCGGTCATGCCCCCGGTGCGCGCCTCGCCGGCCGGCGTGGTGATCGCGAACAGCAAGGATTCGCTACTGCCGTCGGAGTCGATGCGCCGGTCGCCGCCGCCGACGATCCTGAGCTCGCGGACAACCCGGTCGATCGGGGTGATCTCCTCATAATGCCCGCCCCGCTCATAGCCGGCGGCGACCGATCGATAGGGGCCCATGTCGGCGAAGCCGGCGGCCGTCATCGTCCGCACCGCGCAGCTATGATAAGGCGGGGCTTGTTCGATCGTGAGGTGGAAGCGGCCGGTCCGTCCCTCGATCCGCCAGCCGATCCCGGGATCGTCGTGCAGGAACCGGCGGACCTCCTCCTGTGAAAGCCGCGTGGCGCGATATCGCGACACCGCACGCGCCGCGGCCTCGTCGTCCGGAAAGGCCCGCAGGCAGACCTGGTCGTAGAGCGCCACCATCTCGGCGAGTTGCGCGGCCGGGTCGGGCGGGTTGACCGGAGCTTCATATTGCGCAGCCGACGCGGCCGGCGCCGCCAGGGCCAGAACCATGACGAACGTCTTGAGCATGCCCACCCCCCTCATGTCCCGACTCTATCGTCGCCACGCGCCGAAACAACGATTTCCATGCTGCCGGTTCCCGCAAGGGAGAAGCAAGCTCGATGTCCGGTGGCTTGCTGCGGACGCGCCACGCGCCGACCTTTCCGGCAGCGGCGCCGGTAATGACGGCTGCGGATATTGTCCCGGAATTGGGCGCGGTCCACTTCGCCATGGACAGACGGATCGAAATGGCTTTTGCGAAGCGGGCCGAGGCCGGAAGCGGCGGCAGGAGGGGCCACATGCAGAAATTGGGCGAGCGCGCCATCTTCCATCGCCAGGCGGGAAGGCAGGAGCCCGATCCGTGGCTCACCCCTGCCTTGGCGGGAGACCGGCGCCGGGTGCGCCGCGTCGCCTGCAGAAGCGCGGCCGGATTCAGGAAGAGCCAGCGCAAGGCGGTCGACGCCGCGATCGCCAACCTCTCCACGCACGGCTGCGCGGTCAGCAGCAGCGAGCCGCACCAGGTCGGCGCCCGCTGCTGGATCATCCTGCCGACGCTCGAGAGCTGGGACGCGACCGTCGCCTGGTCGAGCGGCACGCGCGTCGGCCTCGCCTTCGCACGGCCGCTGCACCGTGCGGTGGCCGAGATGGTCATCCGGCGAACCAACGGCGCGCTTCCCTGGCCCACCTCCCGCTGAACGGCGTCGCGACAGCCTTCGGCCGCAGCGGACGGCGATAGGGGCAGACGCTTCCCAAAGCGTGCGATCGGCGCGACAAGGGCGGGGGCGGACGGCGATCGCGAGGATCGCACCGGGAACCGGGAGGGAAGGATGCGGTTCGGCCGCAGGACATTCATCACCGGCCTGTCCGGCTCGGCGCTGATCGGCGCGGTCGGCGCATTTGCTCAGCCCGGCCGGGGCGGCTTCGACCTCGCCGCCGCCCTGTCGCAAATGCGGGAGGGCGCTTTCCGCTATGTCCCGATCGGTCCGAACGCCGCGCGCTTCGACAATATCGCCTTTCGGCGGTGGGAGCTGCCCAACCGGGTCTTCGTCGAGGATTATCTGATCGCGGGCAAGCGCACCGTCCAGGTCACCCGCTTCGAGCCGGACGGGAGCTTCGCCGCGACCACCGCGCAGGGGCTGCTGCGCGGGCGTTTCAATCCGGACGGCTCGGCCGCGTTCGAGGGCGACTATGCCGGCCAGCCTTATACGGGACGGATCGACTATATCGGCGGCGGCGGGACCCGGATCGTGACGCGGCTTGCGAACGGCCTCACCGCCACGATGGAGACCGAGGCGGTGCCGCCGGCCGAGGCGCAGCGCATCGCCGCGCGCCTGCTGCCGGCGGAATATGGCCCGGCCTCGAGCGCCGCCGGCGGGAGCGGCAGGCGGCAGCTGCCGGGCGCCGCCAATCCGGCGGCGCCGCCGCGGCCCGGCGCAAGCCCGGGCGGGCCGGCGCCGGGCGCCGCGGCTCTTGGCGGGCCGCATCAGGCCGCCGCCAATGGCCGCTCGGCACTGGTGATCGGGGCCGGCAATTATGCCGGCCTGCCGGTGCTCGCCAATCCGCCGAACGATGCGCGCGCGGTGGCGCGGCGGTTGAGCGACCTGGGCTATCGCGTGGACCTGCTGATCGATCCCGACCGGGCGGGGATCGTCGCGGCGCTGGGCCGGCTCGAGGCCCGGCAGGACGGCCCGGACCGGCAGACGCAGATCTTCTACTTCGCCGGCCATGCGATCGAAATCAGCGGCCGGAACTTCCTGCTCGGCGTCGACATGCCGCTGCGGCCCACCGACATCGGGGCGGCGGCGGTGCCGGTCGATCTCGTGATCGGGGACATGAGCACGGAGCGGGTCGCCACGCGGGTCATTATCCTCGACGCCTGCCGCAACGGCCCCGCGCGCTGGCCGGGCATGGGCCAGGGCCTGGCCCAGATCTCCGCGCCGCCGGGCACCTATGTCGCTTATTCCACCGCCCCCGGCATGGTCGCGATGGACGGCGGCGGAGCGAACAGCCCGTTCACCCTCGCTCTGGTCAGCGAGCTCGCCCGGCCCGGCCAGCCGATCGAGGATGTGTTCCGGAGCGTGCGCCGCGCGGTCGTGGCGACGACGGCGGGCCAGCAGATCCCCTGGGACAGCTCGTCCTTGCTCGAGCCTTTCTCCTTCGCGCAGGGCTGATCGCGGTTTCGACACCGAGGCGCTCCTTCTCCCGCCCGCGGGAGAAGGCTGGGATGAGGGTCTTGTTCTTTTTTCTGCACGAAAGCCGCGATGAAGAAGAAGACCCTCACCCTGCCCTCTCCCGCGAGCGGGAGTGGGTGAAAAAGAAAGGCTCCGCGTTCGAGCCTCCCCCTTTGGAGAGCTCACCAGTCGCTGCTTCTGACCACCGCGATCAGTGCGCCGGGCGCGAACGGCTTGGTGAAGAACAAGGCGCGCTCGGGATATTGCGCCTGGACCGGGCGGCTCTCGCCGGAGATGATCAGCAGCCTGATCTCCGGCCAGCCCTCAGCGACGGAGCGCGCCAGATCGAGGCCGCTCAGCGTCCCCGCCAGATGGATGTCGGTGACGAGGATGGTCGGCGCGAGGCCGGTCTCGAGCAGGGCCAGCGCCTCGACCGCGGTGCGCGCGCAGGCGACCTGCAGCCCATCCTCGCCGAGCAGCTCCGCCATGAAATCGAGCACCAAGGGATCGTCCTCGACGAGCAGCACGTCGGCGGCCCCGGGAGATGCACGAGAAGATGAATCCACAGCGCCGCATCAACCGGCCAGCGGCGCCCGCGTTCCCGACATTTGCGCCGTCCCCAGACGATGGGAATCGAACCGCGAGGCGCGCCGCTTCCGGGCGGCTTCGCGCGCGCCCACGGCGAACGCGCGCGCCCGCCAACCCGATCGTGACCCTGCCCCGGCGGCGCGCTTCCGCGCGGCGCCCCAACGACAGCGGTATCAGCCGAATCCGCCCCGCCCGCATTTTCCCTGCCGCGGATTCATCGGGTCCGTGCTACAACTGCCGCCCACGAGGACATTGAGATGGATCGCCAGATGGAGTTGGCGCACCTGCGCCTCGCCGACCGGCATATCGCCGAGGGCGAGCTGCGCGTCGCCGCGCAGGCCGCGATGGTGGAAAGGCTGCGCGGCGGGACCTATCCTCTCGGCCTGGCCGAGGACCTGTTGTCGCTGCTTCGGACGACGCTCGTGGAGTGGCACAATCATCGCGCGCTCATCGTCGCCGCGCTGAACGATTAGCGCTCCGTCAGCTCGGAGCGCGGAAGCCCCAGCCCGGCCCGTCGCGGTCTCGCTGCATCGCCTTCTTGGCCCATTCGAGCACGCGCTCATTCTCGGACAATTGCTCTCGCTGCCTGCGGATGATCCTGCGCACTTCGCGAGCGGCATGGCGCAGATCCGCCTGCATTCCTTCGATGGCCCTGATCGCGCTGAGGTCCACGCGCGTAGATTGCCACCGCACGAGCGCGGTTCCAACCCCGTTTTCCGCCCGTTCGAGGCCTGCGATCGTTCGCCGATGTGCGCACCCGGTCGCGCACCTCATCGGCCGAGGGGAGCGTGGCGCCGCTTCGCCCTGACGGGCTTGCGGACATTCCCGGCCGGCTGTGCTAGCCTGCGCCGATGCACGGCCAGCGCCCCGGAACGCGCCTTGCGCTCGCGCTGGCCCTGCTGGCAGCCGCGGGCGCGCCGGCGGCGGCGCAGCGGGGCGGCCAGGCGCGGCAATTGCCGGCGGTGGCGGCCGATGAGCACGCCTATGTCGCCGCCATGGAGGCGCTGGAGAATTACCGGACCTGCAACGTCCGCCGCGGCCGCGCCGGCGAGCTGCAGGCGCTCGCGGCGGAGCTGGCGGCGATCGAAAGCCTCGCCCGGGCGAAGGGGCTCGGCCCGGTGCTGCAGCGGGTGCAGGAAGAGCATCTGCGCATGCTCGCGGTGACCTCGCGGATGTGGGTGGCGTGCGCCGGCGGGCCCGAGGGAGCGCTGGCCGCGGCGCGGCAGGCGCTGGCGGCGTTCCGGACCTGGGCGGAGCGGACGCCGGCACACCGACTCACCCGGGCGGAGCTAGACGCGGAGACGACCCGGGAAGTGGCCGCACGCGAGGACGCCTTCGCCGCGGCGATGACCGAGCGGGACGCGACGGCGATCGCCGGGATCTTGGCGCCGGGCGCCGAGGTCGTCCGGGACGGGGGCCGGGCCTATGCCATCGACCGGATGCTGCCCGGCGAGGCGCGGATGAACCTGATCCGCTATCGCACGACGGAGCGGAGGGTCGCGGTCGGGGACGGCACCGCGACGGTCACCGGAATCGCCGAAATCATCCGGTCGACGGCGGGGCCGATGGTGACGGAGCGCTTCCGCTACCGCGCGAGCTGGCGGCGGCTGGACGGGACCTGGCGGCTGGCGGGGCTGCTGATGGACAGCGAAGGCCAATGAGCGCGCTCGCCGCGCAGATCGGAGCGGCCGCGGTTTTGCTCGCGGCCGGCCTGCAGCCGCCGGGCTCCGCGCCGGCGATGCAAAGCGCGCGCGGGTTCCTCGCCTGCAACGGCATTGTGGCGCGGATCGACGAACCGTCGACCGGGATCCGCGGCCTCTACGGCGCGCCGGACCGGCGCCTGCCGCGCGTCGGCGAGATCCCGGCGTCGCGGGCCGGCCGGCTGGGCCGCGAGCCGACCAGCTTTCCGGTCTATGGCGGCTCGGACGGCTGGCTGCTCCTCTCCAAGGACGGCGACCCCGGGCCCGAGCGCTGGGTGATCGGCCTCGGCGTCAGCACCGGGGTCAGCGCCTCGGTCGGCCGCCTCGCGGCGCGCGCCGCCAGCCTGCCGGTGATCCGCACCCGCGACGGCAGCCGGCTCGACCGCCACGCCGAGCTGCTCGACATCGTCACCTGCGACGGCGACTGGATCCTCGGCCGCTGGCGGATCGACGAGCCGGCGGCGCTCCTCTACCCGCGGCTGTTCCCGATCTGGCAGGATCCCGACATCGTCGAATTCTGGACGCCGGCCTGCAATCGAAACGTGCCGGGCTGCGACGCGCCCCGGCTGCCGCGCCGCGGGCCGCGCAATCCGCATCCATATGATGCGGAGGAGTTCGAATGAGGCGGGCGAACATCAACCGAACGCCGCGACCACCGTCTCGATCGGGAGGAAGAGGGTCCGGCTCTCCTCCGGATATTCGAGGAACTCCGCACAGCGTAGATAGAAAAGCTTCGCGTTCTCGTCCTTGGCCTGAACGAGGACGGCACCGATGCCGATGCTCCGCGCGGCGAACGCGATGCGGCGAAGCGCGTCGGCCAGCATGTCGGCCCCGAGACCGCGGCCGGCATGTCTTTTGTCCACGGCGAGGCGCCCGATGATCGAGACCGGCACCTTGTCGGGCGCGTTGCGCCGAAGCCTGCCCGGCGCGGCAGCGCGCTCGACCGACCCGGCGGAGATACAGACATAGGCGACCACGCGATTGCCAGCCGCAACGACGTAGGTTCGCGAGAAGCGACTCTCGTTCCTGAACGCGCGTCGCTTGAGCCAGTCGTTCAGCGCCGGCACGCCGCAGTCGAAATCGGCGACGTCGTGATCCGCGGTCAACGGGGCCGGCGCCGACAGATTGGCTCTCGGGTCTTCGAAGGCTGTCAACTTTGCCAAGCCGGCGCACGGCGCAGCAATGCGCGCAGCCGCGGCCCGGGCGCCGGGGGATTGTCGAGTGCGTGGACGAAGACGTCGTAGCGCCCGCCGTCGAGGACGAAGAGGCGTTGATCCAGCAGCACGTCGATCGCCAGCGTCCGCGCGCTCTCGACCATGAACTCGGTACGCGTCTTGCCGAGCAATGCGGCGGCCTCGTCGATGAGCTCGCGCGTGCCGCTCTCGATACGCAGGTTGATGCTGCCTTTCGTATCAGGGACCGAGCTTGCGGCGGCGCGGCGGGACGGTCTGGGCATGAGACAAATATGGAGCTACGTATCTACGTTGTCAATACGACCCATCGTCATAGGCCCCGCCGCCAAGGCGCGCCTTATCGGAGGGTAGACTTCCGGCGTGCCGCGGGCACGCGGCGGCAGCCGGCCTCGGTCAGGCTGAACAGGCCGAAGAGAAGGACACCCGCCGCAACGGCGAGCTGGGCGCTGCGCGGCAGCGCGCCCAGGGCGTCGTCGATCCCGCCGGCCCTCCCGGGGCTGTGCGCCTCGCCCGCCCGGACGAGCAGCCAGCCCATGGTCAGGAACAGGGCGCCGCGCGCGGCGTAGCCGGCGCGGCCGAGCCAGCAGATCCAGAGATGCGCTGCCGGCGAGCAGTCGAGGTGGCGCATGAACTTGAGGTTCCAGGCCTTGCGGAACTGGTGGATGGCGACCCCGGCCAGGACCGCCGCGGCCAGATAGACGAGCCACTGGCCGCCCGGCATGGCGAGCGCCATCGCCGCGCCGGTCTTCTGCGCATCGCCGCCACCGCCGCTGTGCCGGGCGTGCAGGGCCGCGAGGATCGCGGCGATGCCGAAGCCGAAATGGATGAAGCCGGAGCCCGCATAAGCGAGACGGACGCCGATCCCCTTCGCATCGCTGCCGTGCCGCTCGCTGTCGAGCCAGGCCTCCAGCAGGCGCCAGGCGCCGTAGCTGAAGAAGCCGACGGCCATCACCGCGACCAGCACGGCGCCGATGCCGCTCGCGAGATACTCGATGATCCCGCGCGGATCCTCGGTCCGGCCGCTGCGCAAGGCGAGCCAGCCGATCGCGCCGTACATCAGGCCACGCGCGGCAAAGCCCAGTCGGGTCACGGATTCGAACGTTTTCATCGCGCTCCTCGAGTCGCCGAGGGACGCAAACGGCGCTGGGCGGGAGACCGTTCCGCGCCGGAACGAGCCGCCGCGGAAAGCCGGTGCACAATACGCCAGGCGGACGCACCACCGGGCCCTTCATGCTCGCTTTGGAACCGCCTCTCCCCCACCAGGAACTCTCGGCGCCGATCCACTTCCATTGCGACGGCGGCTATCCCGATGTCTGGATCACCAGGTTCGATCTGGCGCCGCCCGAAATCCATGTGACGGTGCACACCACGATCGACGAGGCGATGATCCTGATCGGCGTCGGCGACCATTATGCCGGGCGGGACAATGACATGGACAGGTTCGACCCCGGTACGTCGCGGCTGCAGCTGGGCCGGCGGATCTGCAGGCCGGCGGCGTAGGATGGGTGTCGATGGGGCCGCAAGGCCGCCCTGATTGCCCGACCAGGATCAGGGCAGGACGACGGCGGCGCGTACCCAGTCTAAGGTATTGACGCACGGGGCGTTGTTGCGCAGCCTCGTCGTTCGGCCGTGTCGTATGCGTCAGGGGGTTGCGTATGCGTGGGGCGGCGCCTGGAGGCGCTGCGACGCCTCTCCTTGCTGTCGGCGCGGACGGCGAAGGAGGGGGAAGGATGAGCCAGAATTTCTGCACTGCCTGCGGCGCCGCGCTGACGCCCGGGGCCGCATTCTGCAGCGCCTGCGGCACGCCGGTCGCCGGCGCCGCGAGCCCGCCGCCGGCGCCCGAGCCCGCGCCCCCGGCCCCGGCCCCGGCGGAGGAGCCGCCGCTCCCGCCGGTCGAGCCGGCCCCGGCCGAGCCCGCGCCGCCGCCTCCGCCGCCTCCACCCCCGGTCTATGGAGCGCCGCCACCAGCCGAACCCCCAGCCTACGTGCCGCCCCCGGCCGCGCCCGCTCATACCGCGCCGGCCGCGCCCGAACCGGCTCATTCCCCGCCGGCGCCCGCTCATGCGGCCGCGGCCTCTCCTCCGTCGGCGCCCGCGCCAGCCGCCGGCGCCGTGGGAACGGGCACGGCGATCGACCCCGGGCAGGAACAGGCCGTGCGCGCCTTCGTGGGGCCCAATGCCGATTATTATCTCGGCAAGTGGCGCAGCATCGCGGCGACGGGCAAGCCCAACAGCTGGAACTGGGCGGCCTTCCTGCTCAACGCCTTCTGGCTCGCCTATCGGCGGATGCTCGCGCCGGCGCTCGGCGTCGTCGCCGCGATCCTGGTCCTTGAGCTGGTCGGCCTGTTCGCCCCCGCCCTGTTCACCCTCACCAGCGGGCTGATGCTCGCCGTCTGCGCCTGGATCGGCTGGCGCGGCAACGCCATGTATCGCGCCCAGACCGACCGCAGCCTGGCGCAGGCGCGGGCGACGATGCCGGATCCGCAGGCGCAGGCGAGCTGGCTGCAGAGCCAGGGCGGGGTGAGCATGGGGAGCGCGATCGGCCTTGCCGTCGCAGTGGGAGTCGTCTGGTTTTTGTTGATCGCCGTGCTGGTCAACGAGATGGGCCTGGGCCGCGCGCGCCACGGCTCATACGGCTCGTCCTCCGGCACGTCCTCCAGCCCATCCTATGCGCCCACCGGAACGGACGCGTCCGGCGATTCGGGCCTGATCAGCGAAGCCTATCTGCAGGGCGCGCAATGGGCGCCCAATTGCGTCGGAGCCGGGGCCTTCGTCACCCTGAACGCCAACCATATGTTCACTTCGTCGGTGGGAACGGGGAGCTGGACGCTGGTCGGCAATTCGCTCTCGCTCTCCTATTCGGACGGGCAGAGCGAGATCATGATCCTGCACCGCGTGAGCCAGGACCAGTTCACCTTCACCGAGGCGAACAGGACCGGCACCTTCAACCGGTGCTGGCCGCGCTGAAGGCGAAGGAGTGAACGCGGTGCACCGATATTGCGGCCAGTGCGGCGCGGCTCTCCCGCCCGGCGCCGCCTTCTGCGGGGCGTGCGGGGCGCGGGTGCCGGGCGCGATGCCGGCCGGCGTCGCGGCGGCCTCGCGGCCGGCGCCGCCCGCCCCGGCGCCCGCACCGCCGGTCGCCCCACCATTACCCGTGCCGCCGACCCCACCCGCTCCTGCTCCTACTCCTTCACCGCCTCCGCCTCCCGCGCCGGCAGTGGCGTCATCGGATTGGGGGCCGGGGGACTGGAGCAGCCTCGAGGTGCAGCCGGGCGAAACGTCGGTGGGGAGCTGGCTCGTTGCCCTGCTTGGGCGGGGCGCGGGGTTCAGCGGCATATTGACGGTCACCGACCGGCGCGTCCTGTTCAAGCCGAAGGTGGCCGGCACGAGCCTGATGGGCATGCTGATCAGCCAGATCCCGACCGCGAAGGCGCGCAACATTGTCGTGCTGCGCAGGGACGAGATCGCCTCCGTCAGCAGCAGGAAGGCCCTCATCGACACCAGGATCATCATCACCGCGAGGGACGGGACGACCTATATGTTCAACCGCGGCGTGGTGAGCGCCGATCCGATCCTTGCCGCGCTCGGGCAAAAATAGCCCATAGGCCGACCTGGACCTCGCATATGACCCCTCAAGCGATCCTCCACCGTTCGGGCTGAGCCTGTCGAAGCCCTTTCCTCCTCCGCGGCAGAACGAGAGAAAGTCCTTCGACAGGCTCAGGGCGAACGGGAGGGGTCGCCGGAGTGGGCGCCCCGTCAGGAGCTTCGCAGGATCTTCGCCATCGGCCGGCCCTTGGCGAGCTCGTCGATCAATTTGTCCAGGTAGCGGATCTCGCGCATCACCGGCTCCTGCACCTCCTCCACGCGGACGCCGCACACCGTGCCGGTGATCAGCGAACGCGCCGGGTTCATCGCCGGCGCCTGCGCGAAGAACTCCTCGAAATTCGTCTTGTCGGCCAGCCGCGCCGCCAGCGCCTCCCGGCTGTATCCGGTCAGCCAGAGGATGATCTCGTCGACCTCCGCCTGCGTGCGGCCCTTCTTCTCGGCCTTGGCGACGTAGAGCGGGTACACGCTCGCGACGCTGACCGAATAGATGCGATGGCTGCTCATCCCTGCCTCCCGAGCCGTTTCCATGCAGGATATCGGCGCTTCGCTCAATCCAAGGCCGGCAGCGTCAGCCCTTCCCGCTCATTGTCCCAGAGCATCGCCATGATCCGCCAGCCGCGCTCCGGATCCCTGAACAGCTGGATCGAGTTGATGCCGCGGCGTTCGGGCTCGGCATCGTCGAGCGCGCGGCGGGCCTCATAGGCGCTCCAGACATGGGCGATGTTGCCGAACAGGTCGATGCGGCGGGCGATCTCGACCTCGAAGAAGTCGTTGGCTGCGAAGAAGGGATCGGTGTCGCGGGCATAATCGCCGAGGCCCATGATCCTGCAGGCCGGGCGCCCGTCCGCGTCGAGCCAGGTGCGGATCTGGCGGGCCTCGGGGTGGAAGCAGTTCGCCTGGCGCGACCAGTCGCGCGGGCCGGCGGGCCCCGAGATCATCGCGTACATCTCGTCGACGGCGGCGCCGATCTCGGCGCGGTCGCGCGCCTCGCTTTCGAGGCTCATGGCCGCGCCACCCCGGGAGCGACATAGGCGGCGGCCAGGGCGATCGCGGCGAGGCCGGCGAGGCCGGCAAGCGCGATCGGCAGCCAGGCGTGGCGGCGGCGGCCCATGTCCGGCAGGGGCCGCGGCGGCAGGGTCGGCTGGAGCGGGCGGAAGCCGGTGCGGTTGAGCAGGCCGGCGATGCGGTCGCCGAGATGGTCGAGATGGACCGCGACCGGCGGGGTCACGGCGTCGAGCCACTGGCCCTCGCCGATCAGGAAGCGGATTGCGGGGGCGGGCTCGGCCTCGGCGATGCGCAATGCGAAGATCGGCAGGCCGAGGCCGGCGGCACGCTCGACCTCGCGCTTCGCCTGGACCGAATCGCCCGTGCCGGCGGAATGGATCAGCAGCAGGACGCGGCCGGCGGCGATCGCGGCGGCGATCGCCTCGGCATAATCCTGGCCGCGCGGCAGGTCGCGCGGCGCCAGCCAGCAGCGCAGGCCGCGGCGCTCGAGCGCGGCGCAGGCTGCGTCGGCGACAGCGCCGTCCTCGCTGCAATAGCTGATGAACACGTCGTGGCTCATGCCCGGCGTCGTCTCCCCCTCGGGGGCTCATAGAAGGATCGTTACGGAGGCGCCAGTGTCGGATCGAGGATGCTTCAGTAATTGTTCGCGCGGAGACGCGGAGGCGCGGAGATTCCGAGGTTCCGGTGCCTTGCTTCGGCTTCGCCTATGTCTCGGGTTTGCTCGATAGGGTATCTCGACTTCGCTCGACACGAACGGTTTCTTTGTGTGCCGTGGTCGGGAATGGGCGGCGCGGGCGGGGAAGCCTGATGCATCTCCGCGTCTCCGCGCGAATTTTTTCACGCGGGTCGAAAGGGTATGAAGGCCTGTGAGTCGGCGAAAGCGGGGCTCGCCATCTCCTTACGTTAGCGCTACCATTCAGCCTGGGCCGAACGGGTTCGGCGGCAGCGTATATTCTCCGCCGCCACCCCCACCCTGCCCTCCCCCATCAAGGGTGAGGGTTCAAAAAGAAGAGGGGGAGGACATGCGGGGACCTCTGTCTTTTTGTGCGTTGCTGGCGGCGGCGCTGATCGGGTCTACACCGGCCGCGGCGGCGCGGATCGGTCTGTTCGATGCGGACCAGGATATCGGCCCGCCGGCGCATCGCGGGGCGGTGTGGTTCGAGATGCGGCCCGCGGCCTATCGGGTGACTGGGGGCGGAGCGAACATCTGGGGGAATGCGGACGCCTTCCACTATGTGTGGACGCGGCGGTCGGGCGATCTGCACATCGCCGCCAGCATCGCCTTCGCAGGCCCGCAGGCCGGGAGCGACCCGCACCGCAAGGCAGGGCTGATGATCCGGCAGAACCTCAGTCCGGGCTCGCCTTATGCCGACGTGATGGTGCACGGGAACGGGCTGGTCTCGCTGCAATGGCGCGACGTGCAGGAAGGGCCGACCCGTCAGATCGAAGCCAACGTCGCCGCGCCGCGGCGGGTGCGGCTCGAGCGCGAGGGCGATTATGTCTATTTCTCGGTGGCCGGGCCGGACGGCCAGCTCCACCATGCCGGCGGCAATTACCGGATCCGGATCGCCGGGCCTTATTATGTCGGCCTCGCCGTCTCGGCGCACAACGATCGGCGGACGGAGAGCGCGACCTTCTCCGACGTCGCGATCAACGTGCCGGTGCTCGCCGACGTGCCCGACACCGGCTATCCAGCGCGGGTCGAGGCGACGCTCGAGGTGATGGAGGTGGGCGGCGCGCAGAGCCGCCGGGTGGTGCGGCATTTCGATACCAAGATCGAGGCGCCGAACTGGACGCATGACGGGCGCTCATTGATCTACAACAGCAACGGGCTGATCTGGCGGATCCCGGTCGAGGGCGGCGAACCGGTGCAGGTGAACACCGGGCGGCTCACCCACAACAACAACGATCACGGCCTCTCGCCGGACGGGACCCAGCTGATCGTCTCGGACCAGTCGGAGCCGGACAATCTCTCGCGCATCCACCTGCTGCCGCTCGCCGGCTCGGACGCGCCCCGGCTCGTGGTCGGCCGGCCGGACGCGCGCTCCTACTGGCACGGCTGGACGCCGGACGGGCGGACCATCGCCTATGTGCATGTCGCCGCCGACGGCAGTGCCTACGACATCTATTCGCGCGACTTGGCCGGCGGGCCGGAGCGGGTGCTGATCCACAGCGACGGCGTGAATGACGGGCCGGAATATTCGCCGGACGGGCGCTGGCTCTATTTCAACTCGACCCGGACCGGGGCGATGCAGATCTGGCGGGCGCGGGCCGACGGCAGCAATCCGGAGCAGGTGACGCGCGATCCGGCCTGGCGCGACTGGTTCCCGCATTTCTCCCCGGACGGACGCTGGATCGCCTTCATCTCCTTCGGCACCGACGTGGCGCTTGGCGATCACCCGCCGAACCGGGACGTGACCTTGAGGATCATGCCGGCGGACGGGAGCGCACCGCCGCAGGTGCTGACGCGGCTGTTCGGCGGGCAGGGGACGATCAACGTGCCGAGCTGGTCGCCGGACGGGAGATATATCGCGTTCGTGAGCTACCGGCTGGTGCGCTGAGCTTCGCCCGGCTCGCGGCATTCGGGCAGGCTGTAAGCTTCGCGATAGGGCCGGCCGAAGCACCGGACGAGGCCGTCGACGACCTCGAGGTTCATTGGCCAGGTCACGTGAAGGCCATTAGGCAGGGTCCGGTCCTCGAAGCCGGCCGGCCGCGGCAGCCCCGCCAGCTGGGTTCGCGCCGCCACCAGGGCCGTGCGGTCGCCGCGCAAGAAGGCGATCGTCGCATCGACATAGGGATTCCAGCCGAACCGGTCCTCCGGCTTGCGGCTCAGCTCCATCAGCCGGATCGCCTCCGGATATTGACCGATATTGGCGCGCAGCTGGCCCTCGTGCCAGTAGAGGATCGAGAGATGCGCCTCGAGATTGGCGCGGTAGGCGTGAATCAGGTCCGCCGCCACGCCCTCGCAGCCCGGCCGCCCCGCCAGCGCCCGCCAGCCGCCATTCATATCCTGGTCGAACGCCTCCTGGCCGAGTGCGAGGCTCGCATTGAAATCGATCCGGCAAGAATCGGGGGCGGGCGTCGTCGCGGCCGGTGCTGCCGCCGCCGGCGTCGCGGCCTGGAGGGCGAGGAAAATCAGGAACTGGGTCATGCCGAAACATTCTCCGCGCGCAGCACGGGGCCGTAAAGCCGGCCGATGCCGATCAGGGCGATGCCGAGGCCGAGGAAGGAGAGGATGCGGAGCACGCCCTTGAGCTCGGACGCGTCGACCAGGAAGACCTTGCAGATCGTCGCGGTCAGCAGGACGAGGCCGGCGAGCCGAAGCGCCTTGTCGGGAAGGCGCATGCCGGCGACGATCAGGCCGATGGCGACGACGAGGCCGGCGAGCGAATAGCCGTAGAATTCCGACGTCGGCATCTCCGGACCGTCGAGGATCGCGCCGTGGAAGAGCTGGCGGTTGAGCAGCGCCGCGCCGGCGATCAATGCCGCGAGGAAGGCGGCGAGCCAAAGGCCGGAGCGCCCCTTCTCCTCCGGCCGGCGGCGGGCGGCATAGAGCCAGACCGCGCTCAGCAGATAGGCCGGCAGGATCAGGTTGAGGATCGGCAGCGGACCCACCCATTGGTCGGTCCAGGCCGGATCGAACATCAGCAGGTCGAGCCAGACGAGCCGAAGCGTGGCGAGCGCGGTGAGGAGGAAGGCGCCGAGCTGCGCCGCCTCCGGCTCCAGCCGCGGCAAGCGGAGGCGGCCGCTGCCGAGCAGCCAGCCCAAAGCGAACAGGGCCTGGGTGACGATCGTCCGCTCGATCATCCCACGCGCGACGAAATCGTCGCCGGCGGTGAGCCCGAACGCCTGCTTGAACCAGACGTAGAGCGCCGACACGGCGAAGAAGCCGGCGACGACCGGCAGCGCCCGGCGCGCGCCGAGCGGCAATGGCGGCAAAGCGAGGCGCAGCGCGATCAGCAGCGCCGCCGGCAGCGCAAGCTCGTAGAAGGTCGCCATCGCGTCGGGAAGGTCGGCGGCGAAGACCGGCTGGCCGATCAGGCCGGTCAGCAAGGCGGTGGAGAGCTGCGGCACCATTGCGAGCGCCCGGGCCACGCCAGCGACCCCGGTCAGGATCGAGACCGTGGCCAGCGCGAGGTCGGCGAGACGGCGCGCGGCCAAGGCCGCCGCCACCGCGACCGCGAGCCAGCCGGCGGCGGCGAGGTCGCGCGGCAGGAGATCCCAGACCGCGCTCGCCGCGAGCAGTGCCGCGGCGGCGCCGGCGATGAGCAGGGAGAGGTCGGCCGGCGGCTCGGCCGAAGCGCGACGGCCATTCAGCCAGACGAGCGCAGCCGGACCGGGCACGAGCAGGGCGGCGAGCGCTCCCCACGCCCAGAGCTCGAGCAGCTCCGGCTGCGTCGCGCGCATGATCAGCAGCGGCCCGGCAAGGGCGAAGGCGGCGAGGCCGGTCCAGACCGGTTCGGCGCGACGGACGGTCAGCGCCAGGCCGGCGCCGCCGAACAACAGGGTGATCCCGATCGCCGCGTCGGACGCGTAGGGATCCAGCCGCAGCCAGGCCTTGGCGAAGAGCAGAAACAGCGCCAGAGCGAGCGCCGCGGGCGGCGCGAGCCTGTATTCGGCGCGGAGCAGCGCAAGCACCAGGCTGGCAATGCCGAGGGCGCCGTAGAGCAGCCAGCCCTGGAAACCGAGATCGGTGCGCGCGACGAGAAAGGCGAGCTCGACCGCGGCCATGGCAAGCGGCTGGATCAGGGCGAGCTGGCGGCCGCTGCCGGGCCGCGCCACCGAGGCGCCAATGCCGAGCAGCAGGACGAAGAGGCCGGCGGCGAGCGCGTCACTGGGCGTGCGAAGCGGGGTGATCAGATAGCCGGTCCAAGCGAAGCTCAGCAGGACGCCGGCCGCCGCGAGCCAGGTCCAGCCGCGCCGCCAGGCGATGGCGAAGATGGCGAGGTTGAGCAACGCGAGATAGGCGAGCAACGGCACCGCGCTCGCGCTCGGATTGCCGACCAGCAAAGGCGTCAGGAAGCCGCCGACGAGGCCCATCACCGCGGTCGGTGCGCCGTGGCGCAGCGACAGGCCCAGCGCGGCCGCCGTCACCGCGACCATCGCGGCGAAGGCGGTGCCGCTGCCGATCAGCCCGTAGAGGGCATAGCTGCCGTAAGGGACGGCGTAGAGCGTTGCGACGCCGGCGCCGGCAAGCGCCTGGGCAATGCGCTGGTCGTCGCTGAACCGGAAGCGGGCGGCCTCGGCGGCACCGACCAGAACCAGGCCGAAGATCGCCGCGGCGATCATCCGCGCCGCCGGCGTGATCAGCCCCATCTCGATCGAGTATCGGATCAGGAAGATGGCCGCGAGGACCAGGGCGATGCCGCCGAGCCAGATCATCAGCCGCCCCGCGACCCAGTGCTCGAAGAGGGCGCCGAAGGATTCGCGCGGGGGCTCGGGTTCGTCGAGGTCTATCTCGTAAGTCGCGGCGGCCGGCGCAGGTTCGGCGGCCGGGGTGGGCGCGGGCGGTTCGGGCCAGGCGAAGGCGGTGCCGGGGTCGATCGGACCCGGGGAGGGCGCCGGGACGACGGCCGGCTCGATTCGCGCCTCGGGAGGTGCGGGCCGCGCGAGCCACGCCTCCAGCACGTCGACGCGTTGCTTCAACTGGCTCAGCTGGCCGAACAAGACCACCAGCCCGATGATGAGCACGAGGATGAACAAGGCTTCCATCGCGGTTCAGCCTAAAGGGGCGGGGCGCGTCTGTCAGCCCAAAGTGGCGCGACCTTCCCTTCTCCCGCGAGCGGGAAAGGGTGTGCAGGTGCGAGGCCCTCCTGCCGTGCCTTTTCCGCCCGCCATTGCAGCGGCCGCGCCCCGCCCCCAGATATCCCCCAAAGGAAAGCGGGAGCTTTGGAACATGGAAGTCTGGCATGGCACGACGATCGTCGGCGTGCGGAAAAACGGGAAGGTCGTGGTCGCCGGCGACGGGCAGGTGTCGCTGCAGTCGACGGTGATCAAGCCCAATGCGAAGAAGGTGCGCCGGCTCGGCGACGGCAAGGTGATTGCGGGCTTCGCCGGCGCGACCGCGGACGCATTCACTTTGTTCGAGCGGCTGGAGCGCAAGCTGGAGCAGCATCAGGGGCAGCTGATGCGGGCCGCGGTCGAGCTGGCCAAGGATTGGCGGACCGACAAATATCTCCGCAACCTCGAGGCGATGATGATCGTCGCCGACAAGGACGTGACCCTGATCCTCACCGGCAACGGCGACGTGCTGGAGCCGGCGGCCGGGATCGCCGCGATCGGCTCGGGCGGCAATTTCGCTTTGGCCGCGGCGACCGCGGTCTACGATTATGAGGAAGATGCCGAGGCGATCGCCCGCAAGGCGATGAAGATCGCCGCGGAGATCTGCGTCTATACGAACGAGAATTTGACCGTCGAAACGATCGAGGGGGCGGCTTAGCTCTTCTCGATCCTCCCCGGGACGGGGAGGGGGACCAGCCGAAGGCTGGTGGTGGGGGCCCGGCCTCCGATGCTCGCTGTCGCTCGCGACCCCTCCACCGCGCCGCTTCGCGTCGCGGTCCCCCTCCCCGTTCCGGGGCGGATTTTAGCGCGCCTCCTCCGCCGCTTCCCGGATCCAGCTTTCGAACGCGGCCATCGCCGGGGTTGGGCGCTTCGACTTCAGGCGGGTGAGCCAGTAGCCGCCGAGATCGACCTCGATGTCGAACGGCCGGGCGGCCCTGCCCTCGAACATGCGCGCCGGGGCGAGCGCGACCCCACGGCCGGCCAGCGCCGCCTCCACCATCAACGCGGCGGAATCGAAGACCGGGCCGACCAGCGGCGGTGTCTCGATGCCGGCGGCTTCGCACCAGGCCGGCCATTCCTCGCTGCGGTAGGAGCGGAGCAGGGTCTCCCCGGCGAGGTCGGCGGGGGTGCGGAGACGGGCGGCGGTCGCTTCGTCACAGAGGACTGTGAGCGGCGCGGGGAAGAGCGGGATCGCCTCGGTGCCGTGCCAGGCGCCGTCGCCGAAGCGGATCGCGAAATCGAGGCCCTCCTCGGCGATGTCGACGCGGTTGTTGTTGGTGGTGAGGCGGAGGTCGACCTCGGGATGGGCGGCCTCGAAATCCGCCAGGCGGGGCAGCAGCCAGCCGACTGCGAAGGTGCCGACGACGCCGACCGAAAGCAGCTCCCGCCCCCTTCCGTCGTCGAAGCGGGCGAGCGCCGCCGCCACCTTGTCGAACGCGTCGCGCAGCACCGGCAGCAACGCCCGGCCCTCGTCGGTCAGCGCTAGGCCGCGCGGCAGCCGGCGGAAGAGCGGCGCGCCGAGCCGCTCCTCCAGCGCCTTCACCTGGTGGCCGAGCGCGGCCGGGGTCACGCACAATTCGATCGCGCCCTTGGTGAAGCTGAGGTGGCGGGCCGCGGCCTCGAACGCGCGCAGGCCGTTCAGCGGGAGGTAGGGGCGGATCATGAGCGTCTTTCGCTACGGCAGGTGGTCGGTGTCACGACGGTCTCTCAATTCCTCCCCCAAGGGGGGAGGGGGACCGCCGCCGAAGGCGGTGGTGGAGGGGTGTCAGCGCTGGCGGAAGCCCGGCATGCTGAGCGCTGCCCTGCCGCTGATACCCCTCCACCATGCTGCGCATGGTCCCCCTCCCCTTTCAGGGGAGGATCAGGTGCAGTGGCCTACTCTATCGTTCGCCGGCGGGAGCGAAAGCCAAAGAAAAATATCGGCTGCCCCGAGCGATTGTTTCGCCCGGCCTGGAATAAAGCCGAACCCCGCCGAGTCTCCTCACCATTCCAAGGGAGAGGGACATGGCGGAACAGGATCATCTCGACCGGCGCGGGGCGCTGAAATGCATGGCCTGGGCGGGCGGCGGCCTGCTCTGGACGCTGAGCGGCGGCGTGCCCGCGGGGGCGATGCTTCCGGCCGCGGCGCCCGGCCAGCGGGCGCCGTCGGGCGGCTTCAGCTTCGTCCAGATCAGCGACAGCCATATCGGCTTCGACCGTCCGGCCAACCCCGATCCGGCGGCGACCCTGCGGGCGGCGGTGGCGCGCATCCGCGCCTTGCCGACGCCGCCCGCCTTTGTCCTCCACACCGGCGACATCAGCCATCTGTCGAGGGACAGCGAGTTCGACACGGCGCAGGCGATCCTCGGCGAGCTCGGCGTGCCGGTCCACTACGTGCCCGGCGAGCATGACGTGCAGGGCGACGGCACCGGCGCCGCCTATCTGAGGCGGTTCGGGGCCGGGACGCGCGGCGCCGGCTGGTACAGCTTCGATGCCGGCGGCGCCCATTTCGTCGGCCTCGTGAACGTGGTGGAGCTCGCCGCGGGCGGGCTCGGCCATCTCGGCGCGGCCCAGCTCGCCTGGCTGCGCGACGACCTGGACGGCCGCAGCAGCTCCACGCCGATCGTGATCTTCGCGCACATGCCCTTGTGGAGCCTCTATCCCGAATGGGGCTGGGGCACGGACGACAGCGCGGCGGCGCTCGCCTTGCTCGCGCGCTTCGGCTCGGTGACCGTGCTGAACGGCCATATCCACCAGGTGATGCAGAAGGTGGAAGGCCATGTCGCCTTCCACACCGCCCGCTCGACCGCCTACCCGCAGCCCGCCCCGGGCACCGCGGCGGGGCCGGGGCCGCTCGCCGTGCCGGCGGACCGGCTCCGCGCCACGCTCGGCATCCGCTCGGTTCGCCTCGTCGGCCGGAGCGGCCCGCTCGCCATCACCGACAGCGACCTCGCCTGAAGGAATCGACATGAACCGCAAGCTCGTCCTCGCCCTGCTCGCCCTCCCCGCGCTGGCCGCCGCGCCGCATCCCGCCGCTCCAGCCGCGGCTCCGGCGACCGTCCATATCGCCAATTTCCATTTCGGCCCGCAGACGCTGACCGTGCGGGCGGGGACGATCGTGACCTTCGTCAACGACGACGAGGAGCCGCACAACGTCACCGCCGCCGATCGTTCCTACCGCTCGCCGATCCTGCCGCCCGGCGCGCGCTATGCGCACCAATATCCGGCGCCGGGCGATTATCCCTATTTCTGCGCACTGCACCCGCATATGACCGGCCACATCGTGGTGACCGGCCGGTGAGGAGGGCGCGATGAGCGCGGCGGGCGTCCTCGACGCGGGGCCAGCCGCGGCCTGGCCGCGCCTTGCCCTTGCCGCGATCGCGCAGATCTTCACCCCGCGCCGGGCGCCGCGCGCCGCCGCGCGGCGGACCTCCGCCGCCGCGGGTGCGCCGCCCGCCGGGCCGCCGCCGGAGCTGGCCCGGCGCTTCCACGAGGCGGCGATGCCGCTGCTCGACGACGCCTACAGCTTCGCCCGCTATCTCTGCCGCGATGCCGGCGCCGCCGAGGACATCGTCCACGACGCCTATCTGCGCGGGCTGCGCGGCTTTGCCGGCTTTCGCGGCGAGGCCTTCAGGCCCTGGCTGCTTGCGATCGTGCGCAATTGCTTCCTGAGCTGGGCGAAGGCGGCGGGACGATATGTGCCGGACGAAACCGGCGAGGCGGAGGCGGCGCCGATCGAGGCGGAGACGCCCGAGACTTTGCTGATCCGCAGCTCGGACGAGGAGGCGCTGCGGGCGCTGATCGCGGCGCTGCCGCTCCATTATCGCGAGGTGCTGGTGCTGCGCGAGATCGAGCAGCTCTCCTATCGCGAGATCGCCGAGACGATCGATGCGCCGACGGGCACGGTGATGTCGCGGCTGGCGCGCGCGCGCGAACGGCTCGCCGCGGCCTGGCGCGCCCGCGAGGCCGGGACGGGAGCCGAGGGATGAGCGACTGCGAGTCCGCGCGCCTGCTCCTCCACGGCCTGCTCGACGGGGAGCTCGATGCCGCCAATGCGGCGCGCGCCGAGGACCATCTCGCCGCCTGCCCCGGCTGCGGCGTCGCCTTCGCCGAGATGAAGGCGCTGCGCGGCCGGATCGGCGCGGCGAGGCTGCTGGAGACCGCACCGCCGGGACTGCGGGCGCGGATCGAGCAGTCGCTCGCGGCGGGCGCCCGCCGGCCGCTGCTCGGCCGATTGCGGTCCGCCTGGCCGATCTGGTCGCTCGGCGGCAGCGCCGCCGCTTTGATCGCGAGCCTTGCACTCCTGCTGATGGTGCCGCGCGGCCCCGACCTCCCGGCCGAGCTCGTCGCCAGCCATGTGCGCTCGCTGCAGGCCGCGCATCTGGTCGACGTCGCCACCTCGGACCAGCACCAGGTGAAGCCCTGGTTCGCCGGCCGGGTCGATTTCTCGCCGCCGGTGATCGACACCTCGGCGGCCGGATTCACCCTGGCCGGCGGGCGGCTCGATTATGTCGGCGGGCGGGCCGTGGCGGCGATCGTCTACCGGCGCCGGCTGCACGTGATCAACCTGTTCGTCTGGCCCGACGGCGGGTCGGATGGCGGCAGCGATGCGCCGCGCGACGGCTACAATGTCCGGCGCTGGCGCAGCCACGGCATGGCGCATTGGGCGGTCTCCGATTTGAACCCGGCCGAGCTCGCCCAGTTCGAGGCACTGATCGAGGCGGGCGAGGCGGGGAGCCGCAGATAGGCCCCGGCGCGGCACCAAAGCCGCGGAAAAGTATCGCCTGCGCGGAGCGATCCTCGCTTGTCCGCGCCGCCCGCCGCGGCAGATTGGAGCGATGGAGACCTTCCCCTTCGGCCGCCGGGCGTTCCTCTCCGCCTTCCTGCTCGCCGCCCTGGTGCGGGAGGCGCGGGCTCGCGTGCCGCGGCGCGAGACCGGGGCGCGGCGCTGGATCGACGGGCAGCAGGCGGTCGCGGAGGCGCTGGCGGCGGGCCGGATCTCCGGGCTTGCCTGGGCGCTGGAGGTCGAGCGGCTCGCGGCGGAGATCGACCTTGCCGAACTGACCGCTTTGGTTTCCCGCGCGCGGATCGAGCCCGCGCCCGGAGGCGGGACCAACGATCCCGCCAAGCGCTACGTCCGCTTCCTCGATTCGGAAGGGCGGCCGCGGCGGCTCGCCTACGGCGCCGCCTTGTTCGACTTCGCGCCGCAAAACGTGATCACGCCGCACGGCCACCGCCACATGGTCTCGGCCCATCTCGTCGTCGCCGGCGCCTTCCGGGTGCGCAATTTCCACCGGGTCGGCGACGAGGCCGGCGCGATGCGGCTGCGGCCGACGCGGGACTATCTGGCGCGGCGCGGGCAGGTCTCGACCATGTGCTCCGAGCGCGACAATGTGCACTGGTTCGTGCCGCAGGGTGGGCCGGCGACGACCTTCGACGTGGTGGTCTCGGGGCTCGATGCGGGCGCGCCCGACCATGTCATCGAGGCGGTCGATCCCTTGCATGCGCGGCGCGAGGCGGACGGCACGATCGTCGCGCCGGTCATCGGCTTCGCCGAAGCGTCGCGTCTCTATACGGCCCGAGTGTGACCGATTAGGCTCGGGCGCGTGCAGAGCCTTTTCATCGACCGCCGCCGGCTGCTCCAGGCGGGCGCGCTTGCCGGGACGGGGCTGTTGCTGCCCGGCTGCACAACCCTCGTTGCGCGCCCGACGGCGCGGGGCCTCGCCTCACGTCCGACGACACGCGCCGGCTGCCTGCCGCCGGTGAACGTCGCGCCGGAGCGGGTGATCCGGACGCTGGCGGGCCTCAGGCCCTATCGCGCGCCGGGCTTCCGCGTCGAGGCGGAGGCGTTCGGGGACAAAAAGGTCGTCCACAATTACGGCCATGGCGGCGCCGGCATCACCCTGTCCTGGGGCACGTCGCGGCTCGCGACCCTGCTCGGACTGCAGGGCCATCAGGGGCCGGTCGCGGTGCTCGGCGCCGGGGTGATGGGGCTGTCGACGGCGCGGCTGGTGCAGGAGGCCGGCTTTCCGGTCACCATCTACGCCAAGGCGCTGCCGCCGGAGACCACTTCGAACATCGCCGGCGGCCAGTTCCACCCGTTCGGCCATTATGACGGGGAGCGAGTGACCGACGCATGGCGGGCGCAGCTGAGCGCCGCGCTCGACTATAGCTGGCGCCGGTTCCAGATCATGGTCGGCGACGATTACGGAATCCGCTGGCTGCCCACCTATGCCGAACGGGACACGCCCGAACGCCAGCTGCTGCCCACTTTCCCGCCGAACAGCCGGCTGTTGCGCCCCGACGAGCATCCCTTCCCGGTCCAGTCCCTGGCCCGCTACGACACAATGTATGTCGAGGTCGGCCGCTATCTGCGGCAGTTGATCCGCGACGTCGAGCTGGCCGGCGGCCGGATCGCGATCCGCGAGCTCGCCACGCCGGCCGAGGTCGCGGCGCTGCCGGAGCGGCTGGTGTTCAACTGCACCGGGCTCGGCGCCCGCGCCCTGTTCGGCGACGAGGAGCTGCGGCCGGCGCGGGGGCAGCTCGCCATCCTGCTGCCCCAGCCCGAGATCCAATATGCGTTCACCGGCAATGCCGGCTACATGTTCCCGCGGGCGGACGGGATCCTGCTCGGCGGCACGTTCGAGCTCGACCAGTGGGACGCGACGCCGCAACCGGAGACGATCGCCGGGATCATCGCCTCGCACCAGCGCTTGTTCGCCGGCTTTCGCTGCACGTAGGGCTGGAGCGGTGTGCCCCATATCGCCCCTCCCTTCAGGGGAGGGGACGGGGGTGGGGGATGTCTCTCGTCCGCGCTGCCGCAAAACAAGCCCCACCCCAACCCCCTCCCCTGAAGGGGAGGGGCTAAATCCGGCCGGCCAGCGCCGCCTCCAGCACCTGGCGGGCGGCGGCGGCGTCGAAGGGGCGCGGGTTGCCGCCGGCCGACGGATCGGCCTCGGCCATCGCGGCGAGCCGGTCCAGCGGGTCGGCCGGCACGCCGAGCTCGGCAAGGCTGTGGGGGATGGAAAGGCGTTCGCGCAGCTCCAGGATCCAGGCCATGAAGCCGGCGAATGACGGGTCGGGCAGACCGATATAGCAGGCCAGCCGGGCGAGCCGGTCCTCGATCGCGGGCCGGTTGAAGGCAAGCACATAGGGCATCAGCACCGCGTTGGTGAGGCCGTGATGGGTGCCGAACAGGGCGCCGATCGGATGGGACAGCGCATGCATGCCGCCGAGCCCCTTCTGGAAGGCGGTCGCGCCCATCGAAGCGGCAGCGAGCATGTGGCCGCGCGCCTCGACGTCGCTGCCATCCTCGAAAGCGCGCGGCAGCCAGTCGTGGATCAGTCGGACGCCCTCGGCGGCGATGCCGTCGGCGAGCGGGTGGAAGCCCGGCGCACACCAGGCCTCGAGACAGTGGGAGAGCGCGTCCATGCCGGTGGCGGCGGTGACCTGCAGCGGCAGGCCAAGGGTCAGCTCCGGGTCCAGGATCACGATCGCCGGCAGCATGCCGGGGTGGAAGATGATCTTCTTCACCCCGGCTTCCTCGTCGAGGACGACGCCGGCGCGGCCGACTTCGGAGCCGGTGCCGGCGGTCGTGGGCACGGCGACGACGGGCGCGATGCCCCCCGGATCGGCGCGCCGCCACCAATCCTCCTTGTCCTCGAAATCCCAGAGCGACCGGCTCTGGCCCGACATGAAGGCGACCACCTTGCCGACGTCGAGCGCGCTGCCGCCGCCGAACGCGATCACCCCGTCATGGCCGCCCGCCCGGAAAGCGGCAAGGCCCGCCTCGACATCGGCGCCGGTCGGGTTGGCGTGGATCGAGGAGAACAGGCCGGCGCCGGTCGCGGCGCACGCGTCGCGCACCATCGCCATTTCGGCCAGCGCCGGGTCGGTGACGAGCAGCGGGCTGGCGATACCGGCCCGGCGGCAGGCCTTGGGAAGCTCGGCTGCGCGCCCGGCGCCGAAGCGGATCGAGGTTGGATAGTTCCAGTTCGCGCTTGGCAGGTTCATCGGGCGCTCCGCAGGTGAAGGGATCTGGGACGGGTGACCGTCTCGAAGCCGTAGCGGCCGAGCGAGGCGCCGCGGCCGCTCGCCTTGATCCCGCTCCAGGCGAGCAAGGGATCGAGATAGTCGCAGCGATTGACGAGGACCGAGCCTGCCTCGACCCGCGCCGCCAGCCGTTCCGCGGCGTCGAGGTCGCGGGTCCAGATCGAAGCGGCGAGGCCGTAGGCGCTGTCGTTCATCAGCCGCAGCGCCGCCTCGTCGCCGGCGACCTTCATCAGGCCGATGACGGGGCCGAACGTCTCCTCGCGCATCACCGCCATGTCGTGGTCGACGCCGGTCAGCACCTGCGGCATCAGATAAGCGGTCTCGCCATTGTCGCGCGGGAAGGCCTCCGCCGGAATATGGGCGGTCGCGCCGGCCCCCCGCGCGGCCTCGAGCTGGCGGCGGACCGCGTCCGCGCCTCTGGTGCTGGCCATCGGCCCGAGGCTGGTCTCGGGATCGAGGGGATCGCCGAGCCGATAGGCGCCCGCCGCCGCGACGATTCCCTCCAGGCACGGCGCCCAGAGCGTCTCGTGGACATAGACGCGCTCGACGCCGCAGCAGGACTGGCCGCTGTTGAAAAAGGCGCCGTCCGCTATGCCTTCGATCGCACCGGCCAGGTCGGCATCGGCGCGGACATAGGCCGGGTCCTTGCCGCCAAGCTCCAGGGTCAGGGTCGTGAACGAGCCCGCGGCCGCCCGCTCGACCGCCCGGCCGCCGTCGACCGAGCCGGTGAAGACGGCATGGTCGACCAAGCCTGCGCCGAGCAGTCGCGCCGTCTGCGCGTGATCGAGGAAGAGATTGGCGAAGAGCCCCTCCGGCAAGCCGGCAGCGGCGAAAGCCTCGGCGAAGCGCTCGCCGGCGAGCAGGGTCTGCGCGCTGTGCTTGAGCAGCACCGCATTGCCGGCGAGCAAAGCCGGCACAATCGTGTTGACCGCGGTGAGGAAGGGATAGTTCCAGGGCGCGATCACCAGCACCAGGCCGACGGGCACCCGCAGGACCGCGCGGCCGGCGGCGGGCTCGTCCGGCGCCAGCGCCGTTTCGGCGAGCGCGGCCATTGCCTCGACCCGCTCCTTCAGCGAGCGATATTCGCCTTGGTAGCGGACCGGCCGGCCCATCTGCCAAGCGAGCTCGGGCACGATCTCGGGATTGAGCCTCTCCATCGCCGCGAGGAAGGAGAGGACCGCCGCGCGCCGCGCCGCGAGCGGCACCTCGGCCCATTCGCGCTGCGCCCGCCGGGCCCGGGCAAGTGCGCGCTCGACTTCGGCATCGGGCGTGAGCGGCCGCCGCGCATATTCGCGGCCGTCGACGGAAGAGATGCAGATGAGGTCCAACTCGATCTCCGACGTGATCCTTCGATATGGGTCTTCGCCAAGCTCAGCCCCTACTCAGGATGAGCGGTATATCAATGCCCCTCATCGCTCATCCTGAGTAGCCGTTGAGCTTGTCGAAACGGCGTATCGAAGGACCCCTTCAGATGATCTCGAAATAGCGGGCGAGCTGCCAGTCGGTGATCGCCTTGCGCGCCTCGCGCTCCTCCCATTCGCGGGTCGCCGCATAATGATCGACGAAGTCGTCGCCGAACAGCGCGCGCGCCGGCGCCGAGGCGCGGAAGCGCTGCGCGGCCTCCCATAAGGTAGTCGGCAGCCGACGCTCGGACGGCGGCTCGACCGCATAGGCATTGCCTTCGACCGGCGCGTCGGGCTCGATCCTTTGCTCCATCCCCCAGAGACCCGAGCCGATCGCCGCGGCGAGCGCGAGATAGGGGTTGATGTCGGCGGCGCCGATCCGATACTCGACCCGCTGGCTCTTCGCCGAGCCGCCGATGACGCGGAGCGCGCAGGTGCGGTTCTCATAGCCCCAAAGCGCGGCGGTCGGCGCCCAGAAGCCGGGAATGAGGCGAGTGTAGGCGTTGACGGTGGGCGCGAACATCGCCAGCAATTCGGGCATCAATGCCTGCTGCCCGCCGACGAACCAGCGCATCTCCTGCGACATGGCGAGCGGCTCGGCCTCGTCGTGGAAGCGCGAGCGGCCGCTCTCCGCATCGACCAGCGACATATGGAGATGGCCCGACTGGCCCGGCCAGTCCGGCGACCATTTCGCCATGAAGGTCGCCATCCAGCCGCGCCGCTGGCAGAGGATCTTGACGATCGTCTTGAACAAAGCGGCCTTGTCCGCCGCCTCGAGCGCGTCGTCGACGCGGAGCGCAGCCTCGATCACCCCGGGGCCGGTCTCGGTATGCAGCCCCTCCAGCTCGATCCGCATCTTCTCGCAGGTCGACCAGAGCTCGTGATAGAAATCGGCGTGGACGCCCGAGCGCAGCATCGAATAGCCGAAATGGCCCGGCGTGATCGGCTTGAGATTGCGATAGCCTTTGTCGCGCACCGATTGCGGACTCTCCTCGAAGACGAAGAACTCGAACTCCGCCGCGGCCTTCACTTTGCAGCCCAGCGCGGCCGCCTTGTCGAGCACCCGGCGCAGGATGCCGCGCGGGCAGATGGCTTCGGCGGCGCCGGCGAACTCGCCGAGGATGAGCGGCATGTCGCCTTCGAACGGGATGGCGCGCTCGGTCTCGGGCAGCAGGCGCACCTCGGCGTCCGGATAAGCGGTGTGCCAGCCGGTGTAGCGCACATTGTCGTAGAGCTGGTCGCTCGAATCCCAGCCGAGCACGACGTCGCAGAAGCCGAACGTGCCGGCCAAGGCGGAGGCGAGCTTGTCGGCGCCCATATATTTGCCGCGGAAAATGCCATCCATGTCGAACAGGCCGACCTTGGCGCAATTGGGCTCGCGCTCCCGGACGCGCTTCACGAGATCGTCAGTCGCCATGCTCGGCCTCTGTCCCTGTGTCCGCTTCCCTTCTAGCCAGTGGCGGGGCGGTCAGGAAGGTGGGGCGCGGTGCCGTACCTCGCTTTGCCTCGCCTCGCTCTTCCGTCTGAAAGAAAAGCTATTTCACGCGAAGGCGCGAAGAAGGGAAGGAAGGCGCGAAGTTCATTCCCCCCGAATGTTCGGGCTGAGCCCGACGAAGCCCTTTCCTGGTCTCTTACTGCAGGGGAAGAAGGAGCGGGCTTCGACAGGCTCAGCCCGAACGGGCCTCTCCGCGCCGGCGTCTTCGCGCCTTTCCTTTCTTCTTCGCGCCTTCGCGTGAAATAGAAAAGCGCCGCCACAGGCTCCGCGTATCCGGGCAATCACGATCGCCACGCGCACCGCTTGAACTGTTCCGCCGCCTTTCCAATCTAAGCTGAGATATGGACTTCCAGACATCCGCCCCGGAGATGGACCGGGTTTCCGACCAGCCAAGCCACGACACCCCGAGAGCAGCAGGCAAGATGAAGGACTTCCTCACGCCCAAGGCGGTCGTCGCCGCGCTGGATGCGCACATCATCGGCCAGGACGAGGCCAAGCGCGCGGTCGCCGTGGCCTTGCGCAACCGCTGGCGGCGGCAGCAGCTCCCCGAGGAGTTGCGCGAGGAGGTGACGCCCAAGAACATCCTCATGATCGGCCCGACCGGCTGCGGCAAGACGGAGATCAGCCGGCGCCTCGCCAAGCTCGCCGACGCGCCCTTCGTCAAGGTCGAGGCGACCAAGTTCACCGAGGTCGGCTATGTCGGCCGCGACGTCGAGCAGATCGCCCGCGACCTGGTCGAGGAGGCAGTACGGCTCGAGAAGGAGCGCCGCCGCGAGGCGGTGAAGGAGGCGGCGAGCCAGGCGGCGACCGAACGGCTGCTCGACGCGCTCACCGGCAAGGATGCGAGCGGCGCCACGCGCGAGAGCTTCAAGCGGATGCTCGGCGAGGGCCATCTCGACGCGAAGGAGGTCGAGATCGACGTGATCGACCAGCCCTCCACCCCGTTCGAGATCCCCGGCATGGGCGGCCAGGTCGGGATGATCAACCTCTCCGACCTGATGGGCAAGGCGATGGGCCAGCAGCCCCGCAAGAAGCGCAAGATGGGCGTCAAGGAAGCGCTGGCGAAGCTGATCGAGGAGGAATCGGACAAGCGCCTCGATCCCGACGACGTGAACCGCACCGCGCTCAAGGACGCCGAGGCGAACGGGATCGTCTTCATCGACGAGATCGACAAGATCGCCGTCTCCGACGTGCGCGGCGGCTCGGTGAGCCGCGAGGGCGTGCAGCGCGACCTGCTGCCGCTGATCGAGGGGACGACCGTCGCCACCAAATATGGGCCGATGAAGACCGACCATATCCTCTTCATCGCCTCCGGCGCCTTCCACGTCGCCAAGCCTTCGGACCTGCTTCCCGAATTGCAGGGGCGCCTCCCGATCCGCGTCGAGCTGAAGGCGCTGACCGAGGAGGATTTCGTGCGGATCCTGTCGGACACCCGCGCGAGCCTCACCGAGCAGTATCGGGCGCTGCTGGCGACCGAGGGGGTCGGCATCGACTTCGCCGAGGACGGGATCAGGGCGCTCGCGCGGATCGCGGCTGAGGTGAACGGCCAGGTCGAGAATATCGGCGCGCGGCGGCTGCAGACGGTGATCGAGAAACTGCTCGAGGATGTGAGCTTCGAGGCTGAGCAAAGGCGCGGCGAGACGGTGACGGTGGACGCGCCTTATGTCGAGCGGCAGCTCGCCGAGATCGCGCGGAACACGGATCTGAGCAAATACGTGCTGTAAGCCGGGCGGGGACGGATCAGGAGCGTTGCGCGCAGCGGAGACCCGCCGCGTAGATCCTCCATCCGTCCACGGCCGCGTGCCGCTCGCGCTCCGATCCTCCGTTCACGATATTGCCGAAGCTCCTCCCGGTGATCTGGTTCAGGATCGCAGCCAGGGCATCGACGATCAGCTTCGGACCGTAATTGCGCATTGACTCGAAGGCGTCGGGATTGTGGTTGACCAGCGAGATTTCCTCATAGGCGAGCCTTCTGCGGTCATCCATATGCGCAATGATCGCCGGGACGGCGGGCGCCCCCAGCGCCTCGATCCGCTGGAAGATCGCCTGCTGGGCATCGGGCCCGGCTTCCCTGCTCAGTGCGGCCAGCGCATCGATCAACCCCGCGACTTCACGGTCGTGGGGTAGCGCCCGGTCCGGTCGCCACCCTTGGAGAATAGCCCGTTGCCGCGCGATCTCGCCGGCGATCGGAGTGACGGTGCCGGGGTCGGCCGGCTGCAGGGCCGCAGGGCTATACCCCGCGAAATAGAAGCCGATCGGGCCCTCGTCCACGTGCGTCAGGAAGACGAGGCTCGGCCGGTTCGCCGCGGCAGCCAAGGCTGCACGGGACGGCGCATAGGGTCGATCCTCCGGCAGGATTCTCATCACCAGGTCCCCGGGTGGAACCTCGCCCTTCAACACATGGACTGACCCGAGCCTGACATTCAGATAGTCCGGGCTCGCCGATCGCGACACGGCCGCAAGCTGCTCGGGATCGATCTGCAGCGTTCCGGTCACGATGAGGTCGGACGCTGCGACGAGAAGGCTCATCTGCTCCGACACTGGCGGCGCGGTGCAGGAAGGTACCGCCGCGGCTTCATTCGTGGAGAGCTGGCGACCGATGCCGGCATCGTCCGATGCGCCAAGCAGCAGGCAAAGGAGGACGAGAGGGATCAGCTTGCCGTGTGGTCGGACCATGATATCAGTCTGCCAGCCGGCCCGCGCGCCGACAATGGCCCTGCGCGCCACCGATATGCGCGGGCACCCCTCCTTGCCAGCTCACCGCCACCCGGCTAGTGGCGCCCCGTCATCTGGGGAGTAGCCGCCCGCTTTGCGGGGCTGCCGCGTCAACATGCTCGGCCAAGAGGCCGTGGTGCGGTAGGGACGGGATTTTTGTCCGGGCGAGACCAATGGCATCGGGCTTTCGCTTCAGCCGGGCGGAAGGCGCGATGTCGTTGCTTTCGCTTCTGCCCAGCGCCGGACCTTTTCATGCACGCCCTCACCATTTCCGCTTTGGTCGTCGCGCTCGCCGAGATCGGCGACAAGACGCAGCTGCTCGCCATCCTGCTCGCCACCCGCTTCCAGCGGCCATTGCCGATCATCCTCGGCATCCTCGCCGCGACGCTCGCCAACCATGCCTTGGCGGCGCTCGTCGGCGTCGAGGCGGCGGCCTTCCTCGACGGGGCCTGGTTCCACTATCTCGTCGCCTTCTCCTTCATCGCGATGGGCTTCTGGACCCTGATCCCCGACAAGCTGGACGACGAAGCGCCGACGCCGCCCAGGTTCGGCGCCTTCCTGACCACCCTCGTCGCCTTCTTCCTGGTCGAGATGGGCGACAAGACCCAGCTGGCGACGGTCGCGCTCGGCGCCCGCTTCCACGACGTCGTCGCGGTCGCCACCGGCACCACGATCGGGATGATGCTCGCCAACGTCCCCGCGGTCCTGCTCGGCAATGCGCTGATCCGGCTGGTGCCGCTGACGACCGTCCGCATCGTCGCTGCCTTGCTGTTCGTCGCCATCGGCCTGTGGCTGCTCGTGCAGCTCCTCTTTTGACCCGTTGTTCATTTCGTTCTTGCTTTGTTCGAGACGGCTGCTAGCCTCTCCGGCCGAACTCGAACCGGGGAGACAGGCCATGCGCACGGGCCAATGCCATTGCGGCGCCATCCGCTACGCGCTCGAGGGCGAGCCGATGCACCACACGCTCTGCCACTGCACCGACTGCCGGCGCCATGCCGGGTCGCCGATGGTGGGCTGGGCGATGTTCAGGTCGGACCAGCTCAAGGTGACGGAAGGACAGCCCAAGGTCTACGAATCCTCGGAGACCGGGCGGCGGCATTTCTGCGCCGATTGCGGCACCGGATTGTTCTACACCAACGACCAGGTGCTGCCCGGGATCACCGACGTCCAGTCGGCGACGCTCGACGATCCGGACTCGCTGCCGGCGACGGCGCACATCCAGGTGGCGGACCGGATCGGCTGGATGAAGGACGCGCACGCCTTGCCCGAGTTCGCCCGCTTCCCGGGAAGCTAGGGTCGGACCCTGAGCTCCGCATCCCGGTTCCACGATCCGGTCGCGCTTCGTCCCCGGGGCTGAACGGCCCGTCCCGCGCCGCTGAACCTTGTCGCGCGCGGAACGATTGATCCTCCGAGTTTGCTTTTCACCCGATCTTTGGAGGACCAGATGACCAACAGGATGAAGCTTCTGGCTGCCGTCGCTGCGGCCGCCCTTCCGGCAGCGATGGCCGTTGCCCAGGGCACCCAGCACCAGCCGCTGGGCGGCACCTCGACGCCGACCACGCACCATGCGCCGCGCAATACGCACAACACGCACGCCACCCGGGACCAGACTCCGCCGGCGACCGCGAACATGGCCACCGAGGACACCCAGACCGCGCCGCCGGCCGCGACGCCCGCCGCGCAGAATGCGAATGCGGAGCCGGGCAGCCAGGCCGACGCCAATGCCGATGCGCAGGCTGCGACCCAGGCGCCGACCCCGCCGGCCAGCACGCCTGCCCCCGCCGCGCAGGCGGCAACCAACGCGCAGGCCGGCGCGCACGCCGCGAGCCAGGGCCGGCCTGCCCCCACGGCGCCGACCGCCCAGGCCAATGTGCAGGGCCAGGCCGCGACCGCGGCAGCGCCCGCCGGCACCAATTCGCCCAATTCCACGGGTGTCCAAGCGAACGCACAGGGCCAGGCCGCGGCTGCCGCAGCGCCGGCCGGGACCAATGCCCAGGGCCCGACCGAGGCGGCGCCTACCGCTGGCACGGTCCGTGCTGCGACGGCGACCGACGTCCATGCCGGCGTGCAGGTCCGCGACCAGTCCGGCGCCGCCGTGGGCACGGTCGAATCGGCCGACGCTTCGGGTGTCGTGGTCTCGACCGGCAGCGTCCGGGCGCGGCTGCCGCTGACCAGCTTCGGCGCCAACGGCCAGGGCCTCGTCATCTCGATGACCAAGGACCAGCTCGAAGCGGCGGCGCACCAGGCCGCGCCGCGGCCCAGCGCCGGCTGACCCATTCCTGACTTGAAGGCCGCGTCGGTGCTTTCCCCTCACCGGCGCGGCTTTTTTTGCCGCATTTTCCGAGTCGTCAGGCGCATTCGCCTGACTTGAACATGCTCGGGCCGGTGCTTTCCCCTCACCGGCCTGGCTTTTTATTGTAGAGGGGCTGCGTGATCTGCCCGGCGACCTTGCTGCTCCTTCTCGCCCCCAGCGCCGCCGCGGCGCAGCAGGAGATCGTCGTCACCGGCCGCGGCCTCGAGGCCGGGCTCGGCAGCGCCGCCTACGACATAAGCGAGATCGGCCGCGAGCGGCTCGCGCACAGCGCCTCGGACCGGCTCGAGGACGTGCTGCGCGACGTGCCCGGCTTCCAGCAATTCCGCCGCTCCGACGCGCGCAGCGCCAACCCGACCAGCCAGGGCGCGACCCTGCGCGCGCTCGGCGGCAACGCTTCGAGCCGGGCATTGCTGCTGCTCGATGGGGTTCCGCAGACCGACCCGTTCGGCGGCTGGATCGCGTGGCCGGCCTACGATCCGCGCCGGCTCGGCCGGATCAGGGTGGTGCGCGGGGGCGGCAGCGGCGCCGACGGGCCGGGCGCGCTTGCCGGCACGATCCAGATGGAAAGCGCGCTGCCGAGCGAGACGGAGGGGCCGGCGGCCGGGCTCCTCTACGGCAGCCGCGACAGCTTCGACGCTTATGCGAGCTATGGCGGCCGGCTCGGCGCCGGCTTCGTCACCCTCTCCGGCGCCTATGCGCGCGGCGACGGCTTCGTGCCGGTGGTCGAACGCCTGCGCGGGCCGGCCGATCGGCCCTCGCCCTACCGCCAGGCCAGCCTCGGCCTGCGCGCGGTGACGCCACTCTCTCCGACGGTCGAACTGCAGGCGAACCTTTCCGCCTTCAGCGACGATCGCGCGCGCGGCACCGCGTTCAGCGCGATCTCCAACGAGGGTGCCGACGCCTCGCTGCGGCTGGTCGGCCGCGGCCGCCTGCCCTTCTCGGCGCTTGCCTATCTGCAGGTGCGCGGCTTCTCCAATCAATTCGCGTCGGTCAATGCCGCCCGCACCGCCGCGACCGAAACGCTCGACCAGTACAATGTGCCGGCGACAGGGCTGGGCGCGCGGCTGGAGGTGCGGCCGGTGACCGGGCGGTTCGAGCTGCGGCTCGGTGCTGACGGGCGCGAGACGGTGGGGCGCACGCAGGAATTGTTCCAGTTCGTCGCCGGCGCGCCGACCCGCGGCCGCATCGCCGGCGGGCGCACCGACACGCTCGGCGCCTTCGCCGAGGCAGGCTTGGAGACGGGGCTGTTGACGCTCACCGCGGGAGGCCGGATCGACCGCTGGTGGATCGCGAACGGCATCCTGAAGGAGCGCACGCTGGCGACCGGGGCGCCGCTGACCGCCATCGCCTTCCCCGACCGCAGCGGCTGGGAACCGACCGGCCGCGCGGGCCTCGCCTGGCGCGCGCTGCCAGCCTTGACCCTGCGCGCCGCGACCTATCTCGGCTGGCGGCTGCCGACCCTGAACGAGCTCTACCGGCCGTTCCGGGTCGGCGCCGACGCCACCGCCGCCAATGCCGCTTTGTCGCCCGAGCGGTTGCGCGGGATCGAGGCCGGGCTGGAGCTGCGCCCGCTCCGCTTCGTCCGGCTTGGAATCACCCTGTTCGACAACCGGCTGACCGATGCGATCGCCAACGTCACCATGGGCCAGGGGCCGGGCAATTTTCCCGGCGTCGGCTTCGTTGCCGCCGGCGGCGCCTATCGGGTGCGGGAGAACGTGGACGCGATCCGCAGCCGGGGGATCGAGCTGGATGCCGGCATCGACCTCGGCCGCTTCCGGCTCGCCGCCGGCTACAGCCTCGCCGACGCACGCGTCCGCGCAAGCGGCGCCGCCGCCGCGCTCGACGGGCTGCGCCCGGCCCAGACGCCGCGGCACAGCCTGACCGCGAGCCTCGCTTGGCAGGGCGCGCGCGGCGCCTATGCGTCCGTGGCGATGCGCTATGTCGCCGCCCAATATGAGGACGACCTCAACCGCCAGCGCATTCCCGACGCCCTCACCTTCGACGCGGTCGCCGACCTGCCGCTCACCTCGCATCTGGCGGTCGAGGCGCGGGCGGAGAATTTGACCGACGAAGAGGTGATCGCCGGCATTTCCGGCGCCGGCATCCTCGAAAGGGCGACGCCGCGGACCTTGTGGCTGGGGTTGCGCTGGCGGGGGTAAGTTCGACCGCAGGTTTCAAGAAAGGCTATTTCACGCGAAGGCGCGAAGAAGGGAAAGGAAGGCGCGAAGGTGCCGGCGCGGTCTCCGCTTCTTCGTCACCCCGGCGAAGGCCGGGGTCTCAGGTCGGTTAAGCACGACGGGTCTCGATGAGATCCCGGCCTTCGCCGGGATGACGCTTATCCTCAGCCCCTCTTCGCGCCTTTCCTTCTTCCTTCGCGCCTTCGCGTGAAATCCCTTTCCCTTCACGAACCCGGAGGCCATTCGGGGGAACGTAGCCCAAACGCACAAAGCCGCCCGCGGATCGCTCCGGGGCGGCCTTGCCGTTCGCGCCGGGTGCAGCCGGCGCGCCCTGTCGAGTGACTAGCTGAGATGCTTCGACAAATGCTTGTTCATCTCGAACATCGAGCAGCGGTCCTTGCCGAAAATCTTCTTCAGCTTGTCGTCGGCAACGATCTCGCGCTTGTTCTGCGGATTCTGAAGATTGTTCTTGCGGATATGGTCCCAGACCTTGCTGACGACCTGGCTCCGCGGCAACGGATCCGGACCGGTGATTGCCGCCAGATCCGCCGAAGGCTTCACCGGACGCTGCAAACCGCTCTGTCTATCTGCCATATTACCCTCCCTATTGAAGCTTGTGCTGGCGACTAGAGAGCGCAATTCCCCCGGCTTGGCAATGGTCTGAGAGAGGGAAAGCCCCGTTTTCAACGCCGAATGGAGGCTTTTCTGTGGATAGTGCGGCTCAGAGGGGACGCAGAGGGCCGAAGGGGACCACTTTGTTGGCCGAGTCGTGGCCGATATCGGCGCGGCCGAGCCAGAAGATGCCGTAGCGTTCGCACCAGCGGCGGGCGATGTCCTCCTCGCTTTCGCCGAAGTCGGGGTCGTTCGGCAGGACGTCGACGACCCGGCCGAGGCGGATCCCGGCAACGCGCCGGATCGCCCGCGTGGCGGCGAGATGGAAGAACGCCCGGTCGGTCGCATACATATGCTCGGAGACCTCCTCGAGCAGCAGGACATGGCCGGAGAGGTCGGGCTCGAGCGACGTGCCGAGCAGAGCGCCGAGCACGACGATGTTGAAGGCGGCATTGGGCCGGGCGGAGTCGAGCCCGGGCTCGAGCGCATCGGCCGAGCGGCAGGCGAGCCAGGCCAGCGCCCGTTCGACCGCCGCCTCGCCGCCCTCGCGCATGACGTCCTGCGCCATCGGTCCGTGCGCGACGCGTTCGAAGCCGGCGCGGTAGAGGCCTGCGAGCAGGAAGCCGGCATCGCTGTAGCCGAGCCAGGCCTTGTCGCGCGCGGCCGGACCGAACCGCGCCAGCGCGCTCTCCGCGATCCGGCAGGCGCCGTAGCCGCCCCGCGCGAACCAGACGGCATCCACGCCGGGATCGTTGGCGACCTCGACCAGAGCGTCCTCGCGCGCCGCGTCGGGGCCGGCGAAATGGTTGTGGGTGAGGAAGCATTGCGGGTGGAAGTGGAGCTCGACCCCGGGCTGCGTCCGGGCGGCGATAGCGGCCACACGCCGGGCCGCTTCCCCGTCGAAGCGGGAGCTCGGCGCCACCACCGCGATCCGCATTGCCGCTCCCCTCGAACTGGTTTGAAACTCCTGTCGCTTGCCAATAGGGCGTGCCGATGGGCGAGGCCAAATCCTATTTCTTCGTCGGCATCGGCGGCTCCGGCATGCTGCCGCTCGCCTTGATCGTGCATGGCCGCGGCGACCTTGTCGCCGGCTCCGACCGGACGCTCGACCAGGGCCGGCTCGGCGACAAGTTCGCCTTCCTGCGCGGCCGCGGCATCGAATTGTTCCCGCAGGACGGCAGCGGCATCGCCGGCCGCGACCAGATCGTCGTCACCTCGGCGGCGATCGAGGAGCATGTGCCCGACGTCGTCAAGGCGAACGCCGTCGGGGCGCGGCGCGTCACCCGGCCGCAATTGCTCGCCGAATTGTTCAACGAGGCGAAGAGCGGGATCGCGGTCGGCGGGACCAGCGGCAAGTCGACCGTGACCGGCATGATCGGCTGGATCCTCCAGGCCTGCCATCGCCAGCCGACCGTGATGAACGGCGCGGTGATGAAGAATTTCGTCGGGCCCGATTTCCCCTTCGCCAGCGCCTTGGTCGGCAATGGCGAGGCCTTCGTCAGCGAGGTGGACGAGAGCGACGGCTCGATCGCGCTCTACCGGCCGGCGGTCGCGGTGCTCAACAACATCACCCTCGACCACAAGTCGCTCGACGAGCTGCGCCATCTGTTCCGCGACTTCGCCGCCAAGGCGGGAAAAGTGGTGCTCAACCTCGACGATGACGAGACGAGGTTCCTCGCCGCCGTGCTGCCGCCGGAGAAGCTGCTGACCTATTCGTTCAGGGATTCGAAGGCGGATCTGTTCGGCTCCGAGGTGGTCGAGGAGGAG
>JAFAZM010000267.1 GCA_019239785.1 Sphingomonadaceae bacterium | reverse complement strand
GCTCGTCCGCGCCGTCCCGGCCGTGGTGGGCCTCGTCCTGGTCGCCGTCCTGCTCTTCGTCCTTCTCCATCATGGCAGCCGCACCCCGCCGATCACCCCGGGCAACGATTTCGATCCGGCCGATTTCGTCCGCGGCCGGCCGCAGCTCGATGTGCCCTACATCGCCACCGACCTGCAGGCGGTCGACGCGATGCTTGGCCTCGCCCAGGTGAAGCCCAACGATTACGTCATCGATCTCGGCTCCGGCGACGGCCGCATCCTGATCGCCGCCGCGCGCAGCCTCGGCGCGCACGGGCTCGGGGTCGACATCGATCCGGCGCGGATCCGGGAATCGACCGCCAATGCCGAGGAAGCGGGCGTCTCCGGCCGGGTGACCTTCCGCCAGCAGGACCTGTTCGAGACGCCGCTCGCCCAGGCCGACGTGCTGACCCTCTATCTGCTGCCCGAGATCAACCTGCGCCTGCGGCCGCGCATCCTCTCCCAGATGCAGCCGGGCGCGCGCGTGGTCAGCCACGATTACGACATGGGCGACTGGCATTGGGACGAGCGCAGGCGGATCGGCAATGCCACCCTCTATCTGTGGATCATCCCGGCCAATGTCGCCGGGAACTGGAACCTGACCAGCGGCGGCCGCACCTTTCCGCTCGTGATCGAACAGGAATATCAGCAATTCCACGGCAATGCAGGCGACGGGCGGATCGAGCAGGGCCGGCTGAACGGCGCCCATATCCGCTTCCTCGCCAATCTCGGCGAGGGCCGCCGCACCTTCGAAGGCCGGGTCGAAGGCAACCGCATCGTCCCGCTCGCCGCCGGCGCCGGCTGGCATGCGGAGCGGGTGCGCTGAGCGATCTCAAGACAGATCGACCGACCTGACGATTCGGAAATCGCGGCATCGAAAACCTGGCGGAACGCTGCCGCGCCCTGTTCATTCTCCCGGGCAAAGGAGAAGATCATGGACAAGGACCGCCCCGACGACAGCGCCCTGATCGACGAAGCAGAGGATGCGCCAAGCCAAGGGGGCACCTCCGGCGGCAACCTCCAGCGTGAAGTCGCCGCCCGCGCCGAGGAGGAGCACGAGATCGGCGATGCCGGCGACGAAGGCGATTCCATCACCCGCGTCCGCGGCGCCGACAAGCCGCGCGAAGGAGATGCGACCAATTTGCCGAACCGCGATTGACCCCCTTCCCTCTCCCAGGGTTGGGGAGAGGGACGGCCGGCCGCAGGCCGGCAGGGTGAGGGTACGACGTGGGGAGGTGGGCACTTACTTGCCCTCACCCTCCCACCCGCTTCGCGAGCGGGCCCCTCCCTCTCCCCGAAACGGGAGAGGGGATTTGGCGTCAGCTCCGCCGAAACACCACCGACAAGTTATTCGCCGGCATCGGGACGACCTCCTCCAGCACCAGGCCGTTCTTCTCCGCCTCTGCCGCCACCTCCTCGAGGTCTCGTACGCCCCATTGCGCTTCTCGCGCCCTGAGGCTCTCGTCGAACGCAAGGTTGCTCGGGGCCGTCTCGACACCTTCCTGCCGGTAGGCGCCGTAGAGATAGAGCGGCGCGCCGCTGCCAAGCAGCCGTCCGGCGCCGCGCATCAGCCCCTCGGTCGCCGACCAGGGGCTGATATGGACCATGTTGATGCAGAGGATCGCATCGGCCGCCGAGACCGGCCAGTCCCGCGCCCGCGCGTCGAGCGGGACCGCCGGCAGCAGGTTGAACAAACCGGCCGCAGCCCGCCAGGCTTCGATCGAGCGCAGGGCCGCCGGCTCCGGATCGCTCGGCTGGAACAGCAGCTTCGGGAACTCCCGGGCGAAATGGAGCGCATGCTCGCCGCTGCCGCTGGCCACTTCCAGCACCAGCCCGCGCGCCGGCAGCACCCGGCGCAGCACCTCGGCGATCGGCGCCGCGTTGCGCGCGACGTGCGGCGCCGAGCGGCGCTCGTCGCTCATCTCACTCCGCCACTTCGGCCCGGTCGGGCTCCCGATAGACCAGGATCGGCTTGCGCGCCGCGAGCGTCTCGTCGAGCCGGCGCCGCGGCGCATAGACCGGCGCCGCCTTCAGGCTCTCGTCGCCGGCCTTGGCGCGGGTCGCGACGCTGCGCAGCGCGCCGATGAACTGGTCCAGGGCCGCCTTGCTCTCGGTCTCGGTCGGCTCGACCAGCATCGCCCCGTGCACGACCAGCGGGAAATACATGGTCATCGGGTGATAGCCTTCGTCGATCAAAGCCTTGGCGAGATCGAGCGTGGAGAGGCCGGCGGCGAAGCCTTTGTCGCTGAACAGGGCCTCGTGCATGCAGGGCCCGCTCGGCCCGAACGGGGCGTCGAGCAGGTCGTCCAGGCTGCGCAGCACGTAATTGGCGTTGAGCACCGCATCCTCGGCGACCTGCCGGAGGCCGTCCGCGCCGTGACTGAGGATATAGCTCAAGGCCCGGGTGAACATTCCCATCTGGCCGTGGAAGGCGGTCATCCGGCCGAAGCTGCGGGCGTGATGCTCGCCGGCGGTCTCTTCCTCGATCAGCACATAGGTGTCGCCCTGCTTCTCGACGAAGGGCAAGGGCGCGAACGGCGTCAGCGCCTCGGAGAAGACCACCGGCCCCGAGCCCGGCCCGCCGCCGCCGTGCGGGGTC
>JAFAZM010000258.1 GCA_019239785.1 Sphingomonadaceae bacterium | reverse complement strand
CTTCGTCCTCCTCGACGAGCATCATGTGGGGAGGCTCACCCTCGAGCAGCTCGATGCGCGCCGCACGCTGATGCTGGGGGCGAGGCTCGAGGAACCGGAGACTCACACGACGCCGCCCGAAGGCGAGCAGCCGCCGCCCGACGGCGGTGGGTAAAGGCGATCAGATCTCCAGCAGCGGCCGGGGCTGGTGTGCGTGCCACACCAGCCGGCCCTCATATTCCGAGGCGCCATGCAGCAGCTTGGCGCTGAGGCCGGGCACGAACCGCTGGGCTCGGGCGGCCGCCTCCTCACGCGTCGCGTGCAGGTCGAAATCGATCGGAGCCGGGAACCTGCCGGGCGCCATCGGTCACGCTCCCGCGCGCAAGGCCGGCCGGTCCGTGGCCGGCGCCTGGCCGGAACCGCAAAGCCGGAGGCCGCGCGATTGCCGCTCTTCGATCCAATTGGCGAGCAGCCCGACGGCGACGGGCTCGTTGAAGGCGATGCCGGCAAGCTCGTTCCGCTGCCAGCGGATCGTGCCCTGGAGATGCGGCAGACCCGGCAAGGTGAGGACTGCGGGGCCGCGCTCGATGAGCTCGCCCAAGGCCAGCTTGGCGCCGCCCTGAGAGATGTCGTGCACCCTCACCGCATGGCGGTGGGCGCCGATCCGCAGGATGCCGAAAACGTGGACGTTCACCCGAACCGGCCTCGGGGGCGTGAACATCGCTTCACCTGCCCAGCGCGATTCGAGCAGGCCCTCCAGATCGGCCGGCGCGTGAAACCGCACGCCGATGATGAAGCCGCGAGTCCAGGCGACGGTCCCTCGCAGGATCTGCCCGCACTTGAACTCGACGTCCACCACGTCGCCCGCATGGCGCGCGCGATAGACACGCGCCTGCAGGCCGTTCGCCGAGAGGTTGCGGACCAGGCAGAGCTCCTGGCGCTCCGGCCCCACAATGCGCGCAACCCGCATGATGGTGACCTGGCGCGGTTCGCGCCGCCGGTCGCCGGCGCCGCCACCGTGGACCGAATCCGGAATCCTTTCGCACTTCATGACTGCCCTCCCCTTTCCATGCCGGCCTTTTCGCGGACGGCGCGTTACGGGGGCGTTTTGCGGGCGCCGGTGCTCACCCTAAGTAGTAACACCGGCGCCCGCCGAACTGCTGACAGGGGGCGGGCGCCTTATTATATGCCGGCCCGTCATAGGGGTCGGGGGCGCCGTCGTGGCATTCACATCTTTACTCTACGTCAGCGTCAGCACGCTGACGCCGGAGCAGGAACGCGAGGAGGTCGACAAGATCGTCGGCGTGGCGCAGCGGCGCAACGCCGAGCTCTCGGTCACCGGCGCGCTCATCTTCACCGGCACGCATTTCGCGCAGCTTCTCGAAGGTCCTGTCGACGGGGTCGACGCCCTCATGCGCAGCATTTCCCGCGATCCGCGCCACAATTCGGTCACCGTCGTCGACACCGGCGAAGCGACACGACGGCTCTTTCCGGACTGGTCGATGGCCTATTTCGGCCACTCGCGCTACATCGACAGGTTCGTCGGTCCGCTCTTCGCCTCTTCCGAAGATCGCCCGCGAACGTCGATCGACCGCCTGATCGGCCTGATGCAAGAGTTCACCCTGTCTAACTGAGCTGTTAACCAGTTCAGACCCGGGGTAAATACCGTGTTGCCCGCCAGCGTGGCCGTCGGTACCAAGTTTTCCATGGGTGGGGACCTTCTGAATTCATGGACCGGCGATGAATTGCCGAGTTCGAAACATCGTATCGCCTATGTGATCGATGACGATCGCGGGGTTCGCGTCGCAATAACACTATTATTGCGGTCAATCGGCGCCGAATGCCGGGCGTTCGCGAGCGCCGACGATTTCCTGAGCGCGCTGGTCCATCTGGCGCCCGGCTGCGCGATCATCGACGTGCGGATGCCCGACAAGGACGGAGTCGCGCTGCTCGGCGAGCTCGCCGAACGCGGCTGCGACTGGCCTGCCATCGTCATGACCGGGCATGCCGAAGTGCGGACCGCCGTGAAGGCGATGAAGCTCGGCGCGATCGAGTTCCTGGAAAAGCCGTTCGGCGACGAAGAGCTGCTCGCCGCGCTCGAGCGCGGCTGGACGGCTCTGGCCGCGGCGGCCGAGACGGATGGACGCACGCACGACGCGCGGCGGCGGCTCACCGGGCTTACCACGCGAGAGCGCTGCATCCTCGACGGCATCATCGGCGGGCTGTCGAACAAGGAGATGGCCATCGCGCTGGGGCTCAGCCACCGCACCGTCGAAATGCACCGGTCCAGTCTCATGCGGCGGACCCGTGCGCGCAAGGTGGCGGACCTGATCTCCCTCGCGGCAACAGCAGGCTATGAGAAGGCCGCCGGTCCGTCCCCGCTGCGGCTGCACGCGGAGTGAGGCTCCGCGGACTCGATTGCGAGACGACGCGGCTGATGAAGCGGGCCGCGTGGGCGGGGTACCCCCTCGGCCCGCCGGAAGAGTGGCCGCGCGAGTTGCGCACCTTCCTGTTCATGATCCTGGTTTCACCGGCGCCGAAGGCGGTGCTGTGGGGGCCGGATCTCTTCACCTTCTGGAACGATGCCTGCCTTCGGACCTTTCTGGGGCCCCAGCATCTGGACAGGCTGGGGGCCCCGTTCAGGGAGCTGCTGCCCGAGCACTGGCCCGTGCTGAGCGAGCATGTGCAGGCCGCGCAGGCCGGAGAGGGACGGCTGATCGAGGCGATCGAGACGATCAATCCGGCGTCGGGACATCCGGAAACCGTCAAGGCGTGCTACACCCCGCTCGTCGGGCTCAGTGGAAACATCGTCGGCGTGCTGGCCGAAATGTACGACCTGACCCCTGCCGTGCGACGGGAGCGGCAGCTTCTCGACGAAAACGAAATGCTTCAGAAGCTGTTCGCCAGCGCACCGGTGCTCATCGCCTACATGCGGGTGCCCGATTACCATATCCGCTTCGCCAACCCCGCAATGAAGAACTTTTTCGGCGGCCGCCCGCTCGAAGGGCGAACGGTGGCCGAAGCTGCACCGGAGCTGGAGGCGCAGGGCTTCATCGGGCTTCTGGACGAAGTCGCCCATACGGGCAAAGCCTGGACCGGCGTCAATCATCCGGTCGCACTGAGCGGCGAGCCCGAACCGAGATATGTGAGCTTCATCTACCAGCCGCTGCTGAACGACGACGGAGAGGTGACGCATGTCCTCTGTTCGGGCTACGACGCGACGGAAGGCAAGCTGGCCCAGGATCTGGCCGCGCAACTCAGGCACGAGCTGCTGCACGCGTCGCGCCTCAGCGCGATGAGCACGATGGCGATGACGCTCGCACATGAGCTCAATCAGCCGCTGTGCGCCTCGGCGAGCTATCTTGCCGCGGCCCGCCGGTTTCTCGACTCGGGCGATGAGACGCACGCAACGCTGATGCGCGAGGCCTTCGAGGAGGCGGCGGCGGAAATCCAGCGCGCCGGCGAGATCGTGCGGCGGACGCGTTCGCTGGTCACCTTCGGCAAGTCCGAGACGGCCGTCGTCTCGCTTCGCGAATGCGTGGACAATGCCGTGAAGCTGCTCGAGGCAAGCGGCAACCTCGGCGGCCTTGCGGTGGCTGTCGAGATCGGCGCGGATCGCGTCGTCGCGGACCGGATACAGGTCGAGCAGGTCCTGGTGAACCTGCTGCGCAATTCCGCCCAGGCCTCCGCGGGCTGCGCGCGGCGCGAAGCGCAGGTCGGGGCCGCACGCAAGGGCGACATGGTCGAAATCAGCGTGCGGGATTGGGGCCGCGGGCTTCCGCAGGGCGAGGCGGCAGCCTTGTTCGATGCCTTCGGACGGGTCAGCCGCAACGGCCTCGGCATAGGCCTGTCGCTGTGCCGAACGATCATCGAGGCGCACGGCGGACAGATCGGCGCCTGCGACAATGAAGACGGCGGCGCCCGCTTCCAGTTCACGCTCCCCGCCGCGGGCGGCGCTTAGAAAGCAGCAAATCCCCGCGCCACTCGACCTGGCAGGCCCCGCCTTCCGCGGGCGCTCTAAGCGCCTTGCGGCAACATTCCCGCCGCGATCGCGATCCGGACCGCCTCCGCAGTGCCGCGCGCGCCCAGCCTTTCGAGCAATTGGGCGCGATAGGCCTCCACTGTGCGGATGCTGAGGTCGAGCTCATGGGCGATGAGCTTGTTCGGAAGCCCCCTGACGATACCCTCCAGAACCTGAACCTGGCGGGGCGGCAGGGACGCCACTTTGGCGGCGGCGTCTGCGTCGACGGGCGGCCCCGCATTTTGGGGACCGGCCATCAGCGCATGGCGGATCGCCGCCAGCAGGGCCTTGGCCCGATACGGTTTTTCGAGGAAGTCCATCGCCCCGAGCTTCATCGCTTCCACGGCATCGGCCACCGCCCCGTGGCCGGTGAGGACCACAACCGGCGGTACGACAGGCTTTCCAGCGAGCGCGCGCAGGACGCCGAGGCCGTCCGTGCCCGGCATGCGCAGATCGAGCAGGATACAATCGACCGCCCCGAGGCCTTGCGCGGCAAGAAACGCGTCGCCGCTCTCGAACAGCCGTGTGCGATAGCCGCCCTGTTCAATCAACCGGGCGGCGGACCGCGCTCCAGCCTCGTCATCGTCGATGATCGCTACGACGCACTGCTCGCCCATGTTCGCCTTATCCTATCCTTCAAACGTCGGAGCCCGGGGCTCGATCCTCATGGTCAAGAATGGCGCGGAGCGCCTGCGCAAGCTCCTGCTTGCGATAGGGCTTGCTCAGCAGCGGATCGCTGCCGGTGCCGTGCTCGATCGCGAGCTCGGTATAGCCGGACGTGAACAGCACCTTCTGGCCCGGCCGCAAGCGCCTCACCGCCGCGGCCAGCTCGTAGCCCGTCATTCCGCCGGGCATCACGATGTCGGTGAACAACAGATCGAACCTCGCCCCGAGGCGCACCAGCGACATCGCCTCGGCGCCGTTCGCCGCCTCCAGGCAGCGATAGCCGAGGCTGTCGAGATTGCGCACGAGCGCCTTGCGCACGTTCGGATTGTCCTCGACGACGAGGATTGTCTCCCGGCCCCCGACGATCTTGCGGGGCTGCACCGCGCCCGCCGAGGCATCGGCCGCCTCGCGCTCGATCCTCGGCAGATAGAGCTTCACCGTGGTGCCGTGCCCAGGCTCGCTGTAGATCTTGATGTGTCCCCCCGACTGCTTGATCCAGCCGTAGATCTGGCTCAGCCCCAGCCCCGTCCCCATCCCGGGAGGCTTGGTCGTAAAAAAGGGCTCGAAGGCGTGCGAGATGATTTCGGGAGTCATGCCGGCGCCGGTGTCGCTGACCGCGAGCATGACATAATCGCCCGCGTCGACCTCGAGGTGGAGGGCGGCATAGTCCTCGTCGAGCGTCACGTTCCTGGTCTCGATGCTGAGCGCCCCCTCTCCTTTCATCGCATCGCGGGCGTTGATCGCCAGGTTCAGGATTGCGTCGTCGACCTGGGTCGGATCGATCAGGGCGTTCCAGAGCTCCCGACCCCGCTTGATGCGCAGGACGATGCGCTCGCCCAGGGTCCGCTGCAGCAGCGCCGTGATGTTCGAGAGCCGTTTGTTGAGATTTACCGAGACCGGCTCCAGGCGCTGCATCCTGGCGAAGGCGAGCAGTCGACGGACCAGATCCGAGCCGCGCTGCACCGCGCCGATCGTGTCGTCCGCGACCTCCTCCATCTGAGGGTCGTCGCCGAGCGCATGCTTCAGCACTTCCGCACTGTTCATGATCACCGTGAGAAGGTTGTTGAAGTCGTGCGCAATCCCGCCTGAAAGCTGGCCGACCGCATCCATGCGCTGCATCCGGCGAAGCTGGTCTTCGAGGTTGCGTTGCTCGGTGATGTCGCGGACGATGGCGAGCAGGAATTCAGGCTGGCCTTCGCCGTCGACGATCGGCACCTTGTGGATTTCCAGCACGCGAGCGCCGGCGCCGGCGACCTGCCGCTCCTCGCGGGCCATCGGCCGGCGTGAATCGGTCACCTCACGATCGGCCCGCCGGCAATGATCGGCCCGTTCCGGCGCGAAAAGCTCATGGTCGAGATGGCCCACCAGCTCGTCCTTCGGGCGGCCGAGCAGCTTCTCCGCCGCCTTGTTGACGAACAGATAACGGAACTCGTCCCTGGGGTCCTTCAGGAAGACGCTGTCGGGCAGGTTCTCGAGGACCGCCGAGAGCAGCTCGCGTGAGCGGCGCAATTCGGCGGTCCGCGCCTGAACGCGTCCTTCCAGGTCTGCATTGAGCGCCCTCAGCTCGGCTTCCGCGGCCAGCCGCCGGTCCAGCTCGCGGCCGCGCAGGAAGAACAGCCACATGAGCGACGCCACGCTCAGCAGAACGCCGAGCCCGAGCGCGATATTGGTGAGCTGCACTTGCAGGGCGACCCCTTCCCGGCGGTCGCGGAGCAGGCCTTCCTCCCGCGCGACGAGGTCCCGGGCGAGTCCGTGCGCGCGATCCATCGCCGCCTTGCCGGGCAGGTCGAGCATTTGCGGATCCCGGGTGGGGCCGGTGCGGGGCTGGGAGTCGACGATCCCGCGCGTGGCCTCGATTCTCTGGCGACCCGCCACGTCTATCCGGCGAACCAGATCCTCCAGTTCCGGATTGCCGCGCGTGCGTTCGTGAAGCCGTGCGTCGACGTCCGCAAAGCGGGCCACACCGTCTCGGTAGGGCTCCAGGTCGGCCTGATCTCCCGATATGAGATAATTCCGCGCACCCGTTTCGACATCCTTCAGGCTGGACATGAGGCGGCTGACGCCAAGCAGGACATCTTGCGCCTGCTCGATGTCCTGCGCCGTTCCCTGCAGTCGCTGAGTAGAGCTGAACGAGAGCGAGCTCACTGTTCCGATCAACAGGATGGCGCCCCAGAACAGGAGTTTCTGTGGCGTGGGCGTCGCGCGGCTCAACATGGGACTGGAGACAGGAGACGAGTGCAGGTTTGACGCATAGGGGCCAGCTATCGTAAGAGTGCGAGGAGCCTAAGGGAGCGCGCGCCTCGCGCGCCGGAATACCCACAGTGCCTTCCGTCACATGTGGACCCCGCCTCGTCATCACAACTTCAGCCCGGCGACAGTTCAGGACAAATCGAGGGCACTTTCGTCGTCGCCTGCATCATCGGACGTTGTTTGAAACCGCTGCCGATATTCGAGCGGCGTGACGCCAATTCGGCGCAGGAACGCCCGCCTGAGCGTCGCCGTCGAACCGAAGCCCGCGCTATGGGCGATCATCTTGATCGGCCACGCGGTGCCTTCCAGCAGGCGCCGGGCGATATCTACCCTGGTCAATTCGACATAGGCCGCCGGGCTCATGCCCAGCTCCGAGTTGAACAGGCGCGCCAGGTTGCGCGGGCTCGTGCCGGCCACCTCGGCAAGCGCAGCAAGCCCCAGGCCGCCGCGCGGATTTTCGTGGATGTGGAGCCGGATCCTGTCGATCGGACCGACGGCCGCGGTCTGCGCGGTCAATGCCATGCTGAATTGCGACTGCCCACCGGGCCGCTTCATGAAGACGACGAGCCGGCGCGCCACCCAGAGAGCGAGGGCGCGCCCATGATCCTCCTCGATCAGCGAAAAGGTGAGGTCGATCGCCGCGGCCACGCCGGCGGAACTGAACACCGGCCCGTCCCGGACGAAGATGCGGTCGGGCTCGACCCGGATGTCCGGATGTTCGGCGGCAAGACGTTCGGCATATTGCCAATGGGTCGTCACGCAACGCCCCGACAGCAACCCCGCACGCGCCAGGAGAAAGGCGCCCGTGCACGCCGAGCCGTAGCGCCGCGATTGCGCGGCCTGCGCCCTCAGCCAGCGCGTAACCTCCTCGCTCTGACGATCCGGCACGTCATAAGCTCCAGCGACGATCAGTGTGTCGGAAGGCTCGGTCGCTTCCCTCAGCCCCGCATCCGGGACGAACGTCATCCCCGACGCGCTCTCCATCGGAGTCCCGTGCTCGCTGACGAGGCGGACGCGATACGGCTCTCCCGACTGCAACTTACGGTTCGCCTCGAACAGCGCGTCGCGGACGCCGGCGATCTCGAGCAGATGCACATCGGGAGGTGCGAAGATCGAGACGAGCATGGCGCTGTCCTCCGCTTGGCGGCGGCCCAAGACCGGCTCATCCGGATACGCCTGCTCATTCCGATTACCTAGCGCATTCGAAGGCGCGCTGCCCTTAGTCGCTCCGCGGCCCGAGCTGCCGCCCCATTCGGCCCCCGGTATTTCCCCCGCGTGTTTCCACCGCAGTGTTCGCACGCGCTCGCAATCAATGCTTTTTTCCAGCACATTCAATCATATGGATCGCAGCGGTCGGTGGGTTTGGGTCTCGTCCAGCCCTGCCGAGCGCGGCCACACCTTCCAAGACAAAGGGTCAATCCATGAAGAACATCGTCCGTTGCGGCGTCGCCGCAGCACTGACTGCCGCCTTCGCCGCGCCCGCCTTCGCGACCGACGCCAATTCCTCGCTCGGCGTCAACGCCAGCGTGACCGCGAACTGCACCGTGTCGACCTCGCCCGTCGCCTTCGGCAATGTCGACGTCACCTCGGGCCAGGCCGTCCAGGGCACCGGCAGCGTCAGCGTCACCTGCACCAACGGCACCGCCTGGACCGCGGCGGCAGATGCGGGCGCCGGCTCGGGCGCCGACCTCGCGACCCGCAAGATGGCCAACGGGGCCGATCTCCTGAACTACGGCCTGTTCACCGACGCCGCCCGCACCCAGCCGTGGGGCGACGGAGTCGAGGGCGCGACCGCCCTGTTCAGCGGCACCGGCACCGGCACCCCCCAGACCGATACCGTCTACGGGCTGATCCCGGCCGGCCAGACCGGGGTTCCGGCAGGCGACTATGCCGACACGGTCCAGGTCACCGTCAGCTACTGAGCCGAGCCGATGATCATCGCAATCCTGGAGGGCAGCCGCCGCGCGGCGGCTGCCCTTTTCCTTGCCGCCCTCGCCATGCCGGCGAGCCCCGCCGCCGCCGGCGCCTTCCGGATCAACCCGGTTGCCGTCACCGTCATGCCCGACCAGGGCGCCGCCCAGCTCAACCTCAGCAATGAGGATTCCAAGCCGGTCGGGGTGCGGGTGACGGCCCTGCGCTGGACCCAGGCGGACGGCCGCGACCGCACCGAGGCCACAAGCGACCTCATCGTGTCGCCGCCGATCTTCACCGTCGCGCCCGGCGCACAGCAGCTGATCCGCATCGGCTTCCGCAACCGGACGCCGGGCGCAGCCTATAGGCTGGTCGTCGAGGAAATACCCGGGCCACATACGCCGGGCACCGGGATCAGCGTCGCCCTGCGGCTGGATTTGCCGCTCTACGTGGTCGCGCGCCGCGATGCCGCGCCGGCTTTGAGCTGGTCCGCCAGCCGCCGGCCCGACGGCGCACTGGTCGTCGAGGGCCGCAACAGCGGCGACCTTCGCGCCCAGATCCTTGGCCTGGAGGCGCGCGACGCGACCGGACGGGTGGTCGGCCGCACCGGGGCGATGGGCGTCGTCCTGCCGTCGAGCAGCCGGGCCTGGACCCTGGACGGCAGGGCGGGGGCGCCGACCGAGCTCGTCGTCCGCACGGCCGCGGGCGAGACCCGCGTCCCGATCCGTGTGGCTCCCTAGCTTCGCCGCGGCCCTAGCTGCCGTCGCCACTCCCGCCGCCGCTCCCGGGGAGGCGAGCGAAATGGTGCTCGAGCTGCGGGTCAACGGAACCGCCGCGGGCCCCGCAATCGTCGTCGAGCGCGACCCGGCCGGGGCCTACCTGCTCCCGGCCGATGCGCTCGAGGCGCTCCAGGTCAAGCCGGAGCGGCTCGAGACATTGGTCCGGGACGGGCGGCGTCTGCTCCGGCTCGCCCCCGGCGGCGAGATCCGGGCCGACTATGACGCGGCCGCGCAGCGCCTCGACCTCGTGCTGCCGCCGTCCTTCTTTCGCGAGACCCGGCTCGCCGACGCCGCGCCTGCCGCCCTCCCGATGACCTCGGCGCGCCCCGGCTTCTCCTTCAATTACGACCTCGAGGCGACGGCCGGGAACGGCAGCGCTCCGGCGGCGAGCGGCGCCTTCGAGCTAGGCATCTTCGCCGGGCCGCTCCTCGCCGAAAACACCGCGATCGCGCGCCTGTCCGATACCGGCGCGCGCGTCGTGCGGCTCGACACCAGCCTCACCTGGGACTTTCCGGACCAGATGGTCTCGCTCCGCCTCGGGGACACGATCACCCGCGGCGGCGTTGGCGACTCCCCATTGCGCATCGGCGGGCTGCAGTTCACCCGCAGCTTCGGAGTCCGGCCGGGCTTCCTTACCGGGCCCGTTCCGACGCTCGCGGGAAGCGCCGTCCTCCCCTCGGTGGCCGACCTCTACGTCAACGGCGCCCTCACCTCCACGCACCAGCTCCAGCCGGGCGCTTTCACCCTCACCGGTTTTCCGGTGGTCATGGGGGCCGGGACGGTGGAGATGGTGGTGCGCGATGCCATCGGCCGCGAAACCATCATCCGCGAGGCCTATTATGCCGCCCCCGCTTTGCTCCGCGCCGGCCTCAGCGACTTCAGCTACGAGATCGGTTTCCTTCGGCGCGATTATGCGGTGGCGAGCGCGTCCTACGGACCGCTGGTCGCGTCCGCCACCCACCGGCTCGGCCTGAGCGATCGGGTCACGGTCGAGGCGCACGCCGCCGCATCCGCGGAGACCCAGCAGGCCGGCGCGGCCGCGGACCTGGCCTTTCCGGGCTTCGGCCTGCTCAGCATCTCCGCCGCCGGCAGCCGCAGCGCCGGCGGCGTGACGGGGGAGCGGCTGGGAATCGCCTTCGAGCATCGCGCGCGCGGCTTCTCGTTCGGCGGCTCGGCCGACCTGGCGAGCGAGAACTACCGGCAGGTCGGGGACGACCGGCCGCTGCCGGCGCTCGACCTGCGGGCATCGGCCGCCCTGTCGCGGCCGTGGGGCTCGCTCAGCCTCTCCTATCTGCAGCGCGACTATCGCGACGGGCGCCCGGACGCGGAGATTCTGGGGGGAAGCGCCGCCTTCCGCCTGGGCCGTCTCGGGACGCTGCGCTTCGCCGGCCACATCGCGCTTGGTGGAGCAGGCGACAGCGCCGCCGAACTGTCCCTCTCGATCCGGCTGGATCCGCGGACCAGCGCCGGCGCGGCGGCGGGCGTGAGCGGCGGCGCCGGCTTCGCCTCGCTCTACCTCCAGCAAAACGCACCGCCCGACCAGGGCTGGGGCTACCGCGCCCTGGCGGTTGCGGGGCCACAGGCGAGGGCCGCGGGGGCGCTCGAGTACAATACGAGCTTCGGCCAATATGGTGCGGAGCTCACCTATCGGGACGAGCGCACCGGCGCCCGGATCAGGGTGAGCGGCGGCATCGGCATGGTCGGCGGCAAGGCGTTTGCGGCGCAGCGTCTGTCCGATGCCTTCGCCGTCGTCGATGCCGGCCAGCCGGGCGTGCGGGTCTATGCCGACAACCATCTCGTCGGCCGCACCGGCAGCGATGGGCGGGCGGTCGTCCCCCGGCTTCGCGGCTACGAGGAGAATCGAATCCGTCTCGAGGTCGCCGACATGCCGATCGCCATGGAAATGACCTCGGCGGAAACCCGGGTTCGTCCCTATGCCCGCCGCGGCGTGATCGTGGAGATGCGCGCGACCCGGACCCGATCGGCGGTGCTGCGCCTGGAAGTGCCTGGACTCGGGCCGGTCCCCGCCGGTGCGACGGTGAATGTCGGCGACCGCAGCTTCGTCGCTGCGCCCGGGGGAGAGGTGTACCTCTCCGGGCTCGAGGAATCGAACAGGCTCGAAGCAAGCTGGCCGCAGGGCCGATGCACATTCGATGTCGAAATCCCGGCCGGCTCCGATCCGCAACCGGACCTCGGGACCCGCATCTGCCGCAGATGAGCTTCACCACCGTCCGCTCCCGGCCGCTTCGCGGCCCGGGCGCCGCCCCGCCCCGGCCCGCCGGCCGGAGCGGGGCCCGGGCTCAGGCCGTGGGCTCCAGCATCAGGTCGCCCGAGGCCGGCGAGGTGTCGCCCGTCGCCGGCGAGGCGGACGCGGCGGTCGGGGTGGCGCGGAAGTCCGGCGGCACCGCTCCGGACGCCCGCCCGCGCGAATATTCGATGCCGTTGGGGAAACCGGAACGATCGGCATAGTCGCGCGTCGGCCCGTCGCGCCGGTGGAGACTGCGGATGCTGGTCGCGGCGGCGATATCCGCGATCGTGCACCCAAGGACGGCCGCGAGCGCCAGGCCGACATTGCCCTTCTTGGGATTGTCGTTGCGGTACAGGGCGGCGAGCCCCGCAAGGTCGAGAACGTCGCCCCCGACCCGCGTCCAGGGACCGAAATCATCCTCGATCGACAGGCAGAGGATGCCGTGGAGGAGCTCGCGCGCGCCCATCGCGCGCACGGTCGCCTCCCGGCCCTCGGCGCCGAGCGCCCTGGTGATCCGCGGCGCGGCAAGCAGCTCGGCGAGGCCGAGCCCGATGCTGAACCAGCCGAGCGCGCGGCCGAAGCGATCGGCGGGCTTGAGCGAGCTCGGGCCCGTTTCGAGGACCTTCGGGTCGCCGGGCGAACGGGTGACGTCTGCGGTCCTGGAGAGAAGGAAGGACATGATCTTTACCTCTTATATTCGGGTTCGCGTGTGGCTCAGGCGCCGGGCCGCAGCATCACCTTGATGCAGCTGTCCTGCTTGTCCCGGAACGTCCGGTACATTTCGGGGCCGTCCGACAGCGGCCTCTTGTGGGTGATGACGAAGGAGGGATCGATCTGGCCGTCCTCGATCCGGTGCAGCAGATCGTCGCTCCAGCGGTTCACATGGGCCTGCGCCATCCGGAAGGTCAGGCCCTTGTTCATCGCGATGCCCATCGGGAACTTGTCGACCATCCCACTGTAGACGCCGATGACCGAGATGACGCCCGCGGGCCGGCAATTGTAGATCATCTCGCGCAGCACGTGGCCGCGGTCGTTCTCGCTCAAGGTGAACTGCTTGAAGCGATCCAGGAGCGTGTCGGGCTGGCCGACGCAGACATGGTTTTCGAAGCCGACCGCGTCGATGCACTTGTGCGGGCCTTCCCCGCCGGTGAGCTCGGTGAGCCACTCGGTGACGCTCTCCTCCTCGAAGTTGATCGTGATCGCACCGGCGGCCTCGGCCATCGAGAGCCGCTCGGGGAGATGGTCGATGGCGATGACCTGCTCGGCGCCGAGGATGATGGCGCTCCGGATCGTCATCTGGCCGACCGGACCGCAGCCCCAGATTGCGACGGTGTCGCCGGGCTGGATGTCGGCCTGCATCGCCGCGTGCCAGCCGGTAGGCAGGATGTCGCTGAGGAAGAGCAGCTTCTCGTCGTCGATCCCCTCCGGGACCTTGATATGCGTCGCATCCGCGAACGGCACCCGCAGATATTCGGCCTGGCCGCCGGCATAGCCGCCGGTCAGATGGGTGTAGCCGAACAGCCCCGCCGTGGCGTGGCCGAACACCTTCTCGCCCAGCTCCTTCTTCCGGTTCGAGCGCTGGCAGACCGAGAAGTTGCCGCGCTTGCACTGGTCGCACTCGCCGCAGATGATCGTGAACGGGATGACGACGCGGTCGCCGATGCTGAGCTGGCCGCGCGACCTGGCCTCGGGACCGAGCGCGACGATCTCGCCCATCGTCTCGTGCCCCATGACGTCGCCGGGCAGCATCGCGGGAATGAAATTGTGGTAGAGGTGCAGGTCGCTGCCGCAGATCGCGCAGCTGGTGACCTTGATGACGGCATCGCGCGGATCCTCGATTTCGGGATCGCTGACGGTGTCGTAGCGGATATCCTCCTTGCCGTGCCAGACGAGCGCTTTCATGCGAATCTCCTTTGTTTCGTCGGAGCTTCGCTAATCTTCGCCAATGAAGCGGGGCATCCGGTCGATCCCTAAGGAACCATCCGAGGTGCGGGGCATTGCCGGCCCGCCGGCAACGCGCACGAGGGGTCGGGCAGGATGTCGGACGTTCGGGACCAATGCTGCGAATCGGGCGGCGCGCGGAGCGCGGCCGGCGGGAGCGCGGATGCGGCGGATGCGATTCGAACGGCGGAAGCCGGGTTCGCCGGCCAGCCGCGCTTCCTCGACGCCGCCAACGAGGCGGCGATCCGGGCAAGCGAAGCCCTGTTCCGCAGCTTCGCGGAAAACAGCAGCAACCTGATCTGGATCGGCGATCCGGCGGAAGCGCAGATCATCTATCGCAGCCCGGCCTATGAGCGGATCTGGGGAGTGGCGGGCAGCGAGGCGCCGGTCGCCTTCGCCAGCTGGATCGAGCATGTCCATCCCGACGACCGGCAGCAGGTGGCGCACGCGCTCGAGACGGTGAAGGCCGGCGAAGTGGCGCAGCTCGAATATCGGATCGTACGCCCGTCCGACGGCGCCATCCGCCAGCTTCGCGAGACGAGCTTTCCGATCTTCGACGAGCAGGGCGCGGCGACGCGGATCGGCGGGATCACCGAGGACCTGACCCAGACCGACGTCCGCCAGGTCTACGTCGTCTGCAGCAGGGCCGCCGAGGCGCGGCGGCTCGCGGCGAGCGTCAGGGTGGAAGGCTATCCGACCCGGATCTTCGCCAGCGGCTCCGCCTTTCTCGACGTCGCCCCGGTCCTCTCCCCGGGCTGCGTGCTGGTAGACCTGCGCAGGTCGCGAGAGGAGGGTCTTTCGATCCAGCGCGAGCTCAAGGCGCGGTCGATCGCCCTGCCGACGATCGCGCTCGACGGGCCGGGCGCCGACGTCGGCGCCGCCGTCGCCGCGATGAAGGCGGGCGCGGTCGACTATGTCGTCGTCACCGCCGACGGATCGTTCCGGGCGACGCTGACGAACGCGATCGCGGAAAGCCTCGGTGCGGTGCGGCCGGTCACGCGCGACGAGAATGCCGGCGCCCGCATTGCCGGGCTGACCTCGCGCGAGCGCGAGGTGCTCGTCGGTCTCGTCGATGGCGGGACGAACAAGTCGATCGGGAACAAGCTCGGCATCAGCCCGCGCACGGTGGAGCTGCACCGCGCCCAGGTGATGAACCGGCTCAACGCAGGCAGCCTCACGGAGCTGCTCCAGATCGCCCTGTCCGCAGGCGTCGCACCGCCGCCCGGCGCGCCGCGCGGCAAGTGCCGCGCCGCCTAGAATCTTCCCGACTCGGCCGGGATCGGGTCGCAACTGAAGGCCCCGCAGCGCAGGGCTGTCGCGGCGCGGCAGCGGGAATCGGGGTGCCCCTAGAGCGATTTCTAGTCAGATGGCAGCATCTGACGACTCGGAAATCGCGGCTGGACAAAGACTTAGAGCGGTTGACCTGATGTAATCAGGTCACAAACCGCTCTACGGTCGGCGGACTCTATCGCCGGTCCAGATCGTAATCGATCCTGATCCTCACCCACGATCCCACCAGCGGCATCCCGCCCCGGCGCGGCGGGCGCACCCTGAACTCCCAGGCCGCCGCGAGGACCGAGCGGTTGATCTGCGAGCCTTGCGGATATTCCTCGAGCGGGACGCAATCCTCCACGCGATAGTCGGGCGCGGTGCGGCAGGCGATCAGGCCCCAGCCGGGCCCGTGCGCGGTGGAGAGATAGGTGCCGAGCATATGGTCGTCCGGGTGGCGATACCATTCGGCCGCATAAAGCGGCTCCCCGTTGGGGGCTGTCCCGACCCGCTCGGAATCGCCATAGGCTGAGACGACATGCCTGACCGCGGGGGCAGGTTCGGCGCTGCGAGGCGCACCCGGCGCCAGCTGGAACTGCATCGGAACGAACCCGGGCGGCGCCGTCGGCGCAACCGGCGCAGGCGTCGGTTGCGCAGGTTGCGGCGCGTTCGGCTGGGCGGGCTGCGGGTGCTGCGCTTCGGGCTGCGCCCGGGCCTGCGCCTGCTGCTCGGGCGCGGGCCGGCGCGCCTCCGGCTGGTCCTCCGAGACCTCGCGGGCGTTCATGACCACCGTCGTGGAGCTGTCCTTCTCGATCCCGGAGCGGCTCACCCGCACCATCGTGAGCAGCACGAGCACGATGAGAATCTCGATGACGACCGCGAGGCCGAGGCCGAGCGCGCGGCGCCCGGCGCCGCTGCGGAGCCGCTCGACCATTTGCGGGAGTGGAACGGGCCTCGGCTGAAACACTGGGTCTTCGGTTCCGGAGGCCTGCGATCCGGCTGCATCGGATCGACCGCTCCAAGCTGCTGTCTGGCCGCGATTTCCGAGGCGCCGGATGAACATCGTCTGACTGGAAAACGCTCTTGTCCGCGGGCCGGAGGCCCAGCCTGCGGCACGGACGGATAGATCGGCGCCGGGCCCGTGGCAACCGGTGGCGAACAGACGGCGGCCGCGCCTTGACAATCGGCCTCTCCCGGCATCCCTCTCGCCCGGGAGGGGCGAGGAATGCGGGATGGCTGACGGGACCTTGAAGCGCGGGGGCTTTGCGCCGCAGCATCGGCACGACCGGACGATGATCGCGGCGACGGTGCTCGCGATCTGGCTGGCGATCCTGCTCGGCTTCGGGATCGACCTCGTGAAGCGCGCGCATGGCGGCGCGCTGACCTTCCCGCTGATCACCCATCTGCACGTCGTCGCTTATACGGGCTGGCTGGTGCTGCTCGCGGCGCAGGTGTGGCTGGTGCGGACCGGCCGCACCGCCGCGCACCGGCGGCTGGGCCTCGCGGCGTTGATCCTGCTGCCGGCGATGGCGGTGCTCGGCCCGGCCACCGCTTATTATGGGGTCGCCGACAATCCCTACATGCCGGACAAGTGGATCGCCTGGCTCAGCGTCAATTACACTAACGCGATCGGTGCCGTAGTGCTGCTCGCCGCCGGCTTCCTGCTGCGCCGCGATCCCGCCGCGCACAAGAGGCTGATGGTGATGGGCACGATCGCGCTGACGGAACCGGGCTTCAGCCGGATCTGGGAGCCGTTCCTGGAGGCCCGGCTCGGCGAGGGCTATCTGCCCTTCTACGTCTCGACCTATGTCGGCACCTTCCTGCTGGTGCTCGCGGTCGGGGCCTACGATCTGGCGACCCGGCGCCGGCTGCACCCCGCTTATGTCGCCGCGGCGCTGTGGATCTTCGCCAACCAGGCGCTCGCCGACTGGCTGTTCCATCAGCCCTTCTGGCTGGCCGCGATGAAACAGATGACCGGCCATCCGGTTTAGCTTCCGCGCAACGGCAGAAGACGAGGGAGATGGGCCGCAAGGCGCAGTACGAGCCATGGCTGAACAACGCGAAGGCGGCTGCGCCTGCGGCGCGGTGCGCTACCGATTGGCGGGCGAACCGTTCGATACCGGCTGGTGCCATTGCCGGACCTGCCAGCGCGTCTCGGGGGCGCCGGCGATGGCATTCTCGAGCGTGAAGGCGGAGGATTTCCGGTTCGTCCAAGGCGAGGACGAGGTGCGGAGCTTCGCCTCCAGCGAGTTCGGCCGGCGGGAATATTGCGGCCGCTGCGGGTCGCCGCTCACGATCCGGGTCGATTTCCAGCCGGAGACGGTGGATTTTCCGGTGGCGACGCTGGACGAGCCGGATGCGGTGGCACCGGGCTTTCATATCTTCAGGGCAAGCAAGCTGGCCTGGTTCGAGACGGCGGACGCGCTGCCGCGGCATGAGAGGTTCCGGCCGGAAACGCGCGGGTTGGAAGGGACGGAGCCGCCCCATTGAGACCTCCCGTCATCCCGGCGAAGGGCCGGGATCTCAGGCCGGGTAAGAGGCCGAGGTCAACCTCCACGAGATCCCGGCCTTCGCC
>JAFAZM010000198.1 GCA_019239785.1 Sphingomonadaceae bacterium | reverse complement strand
GCTTCTCGTCGATCACGCCCTTGCCCAATTGGGTGGTGATGAACGGGATGCCGGTCTTCTCGATCAGCTGGAGCAGCATCCGGCTGGTCATCTTGCGATTGGCGCCGGCGCCGATCACCAGGATCGGCGAGCGCGCATCCTCGAGCTTCTCGACGGCGGCGCGGACCGCTTTGGCGTCGGCGGTCGGCCGGCGCACCAGGCTGCGCTTGAGCGGCGTCGAATCGGTCTGCTCGTCGGCGACGTCCTCGGGGAATTCGATATGGGTGGCGCCCGGCTTCTCTTCCTCGGCGAGGCGGAAAGCCTCCCGAATCCGGCTCGGGATATTGTCCGCGCTGGCGAGCTGGTGGGTGAACTTGGTCACCGGGCCCATCATCTCGACCACGTCGATGATCTGGAATCGGCCCTGCTTCGATTTCTTGATCGGCTTCTGGCCGGTGATCATCAGGATCGGCATGCCGCCCAGCTGCGCATAGGCCGCCGCGGTGACGAAGTTGGTCGCGCCCGGCCCAAGCGTTGCCACGCAAACGCCGGTCTTGCCGGTATGTCGCCCGTAAGTCGCGGCCATGAAGCCGGCGCCCTGCTCGTGCCGGGTCAGGATCAGCTTGATCTTGTTCGAGCGGGAAAGACTGTCGAGGAAGTCGAGATTCTCCTCGCCCGGCACGCCGAATATATATTCGACGCCTTCTTCTTCGAGGCACTGGATGAACAGGTCCGAGGCTTTCGTCATTCGCTTGCGCTCCGATCTTGGCTGAGGCCGGCGGCGACGCGGAGCCGAGCGAGGACGCCCCCTGCCCGCGCCGAAAGCCTAGCTCTACCGGGCTTTGTTTCGGCTGTCATCAAGCGCTTGGCGCTCGGTTTGCGCCTTGCATGGAATGGGCGTTCGGCCCATAGTCCGCCCACTTCTTAACCGCCAAAAGACGGTCTGGAGGACAGATGGGGGGCCGCCGCAACTTCGCGATTTTCCTGGGCGCGTTCGCCATGCTGGCCGCGTTCGTTTTCGCCGTCGCGCTGGCGCCCCGCGCCACCGCGCAGAACCCGCACGTCAGCGGCGGCGCCTATGTCGGCGTCGCCACCTGCGGCGGCACCACCTGCCACGGCCGCAACGAAGGCGACGGCGCCGTCGTCCGCCAGGACGAGCTTCGGCTCTGGCAGGATCCTGCCACCGCCGCCGGCGCGCACAGCCGCGCCTGGGACGTGCTACGGGACGAACGCGCGCAGGTGATCGGCCGCCGGCTCGGCATCGGCGATCCGACCACGGCGCCGGAATGCCTGGGCTGCCACGCCACGCCGTCCGGCCCGCGCGGCCTGCGCTTCCAGACCTCGGACGGCGTCGGCTGCGAAAGCTGCCACGGCCCGGCCTCGAACTGGCTCCATAGTCATTATGCGGTCGGCGGCACCCATGCCGACAATGTCTCCCGCGGCCTGGTGCCGCTCGAAAACCCTCGGGTTCGCGCCAGCCGCTGCCTCGACTGCCATTTCGGCAGCGCCGGCGAAGGCCAGTTCGTCACTCACCGGATCATGGCCGCCGGCCATCCGCGGATCAGCTTCGAGCTCGATCTCTTCTCGACGCTCCAGCAGCATTACAATCTCGACCAGGATTACGGGCAGCGGAAGGTCCGGGCGAGCTCGACCCAGGTCTGGGCGATCGGCCAAGCGATGGCGCTCGACCGCGCGCTCTCTTTGTTCACCACCGCGCGCGGCACCGAGGGGATGTTCCCCGAATTCTACTTCTTCGACTGCCACTCCTGCCATCGCCGCATCTCGGACGATCCGCGCTTCCGCCCCGCCGCGGTCGCCAATCCGGCGCGGCCGATCCCGTCCGGCATGCCGCCGTTCAACGACGAGAACATGATCATGCTCTCGGCGGCGGCGCGGGTGGTCGCGCCGGGCCTTGCCGCGCGCTTCGAGCAGGCCAGCCGCGACTTCCACGCCTCGATCGACCGCGACCGCCCGGCCGCGATCGCCGCCGCGCAGCGGCTGCGCTCCGCCGCGCAGGCGCTGGCCGACGCGTTCAGCAGCGCCCAGCTCGGCACGCCGCAGACCTTCGCGATCATCGACACGATCACCGCCAACGCGATCCGCGAGCGCTTCACCGATTATGCCGGCAGCGTGCAGGCGGTGATGGCGACCGACACCCTGCTGTCCGCCCTGGTGAACCAGGGGCAGGTCTCGGCCGGCGCGGCGAGCGGGATCCGCGCCGACATCAACGCCGCCTATCGCGCGGTGCACGATCCCAACGACTACGATCCGGCCGGGTTCAGGGCGAGCCTGGGCCGGGCGGCAGCGGCGATCAGACGGTTGAGATAGAGTAATGAAGCGTAGCTTATCGGTCCTCACCAGCTTCTCGCTGATCCTCGCATCATGCGGCGGCGGCCCGTCGCAAAGCGAGAGCCAGGCGCCCCAGCCGCCGACGCCCACGCCCACCCAGGCGGTGTTCCAGACGCCGACGGCCGAGAACCTCACCGTCGCCGACATCCAGTCGATCATCGCCCACGGCGTCGGGGAGGCGCAGGCGCAGGGTCAGCCCTCGGGCTTCATCGTCATTGACCGGGTCGGCAACGTGCTCGCGGTGTTCGTGATGAACGGCACCAACCTCACCCTGCGCACGCCGCCGGCGCCGAACGGACAGAACAGCGACCTCGAGAATCTCAACCTGCCCGCCCCGGCGGCGCTCGCCGGCGGCATCTCGAAGACGCTGACCGCCGCTTACTTCTCCTCGATGGGCGCGGCCTTCTCGAGCCGCACCGCGAACGACATCGTCCAGGAGACCTTCCCGCCCTCGGCGAGCACGCGCGGCCTGGAAAGCGGCCCCCTGTTCAGCGTCCAGTTCAGCCAGCTGCCCTGCTCGGACGTCTCGGCGCGCTTTCCGAGCCGGGCCGGCACCCATCGCGGCCCGCTCGGCGTCGGCGCCGATCCCGGGGCCTTCCCGCTCTACAAGAACGGCGTCGTGGTCGGCGCGGTCGGCGTGATCGGCGACGGCGTCTACGGCTTCGACACCGAATATACGGACAACGACCACAGCAAGGAGGAGACGATCGCGCTCGCGGCCACCACCGGCTTCGAGCCCAACGTCAACATCCGCGCCGACCATATCAGCGTCGACGGCACCCTGCTGCGCTACTCGGACGCGACCCCGGCCGACTTCCGCTCCAACGTCAACGCGCCGCCGAGCTTCGCCTCGATCAACGGCAGCGCCGGCAACCTCGTCGGCGTGCCGGGCTATAACGATCCGGTGATCGTCGCCGGCACCGCCTACGGCACCGAGGCGTCCGGCGTCCGCCCGGCGACAGCGGCGGAGTTCAGCGTGCCGGAGGCCTGGGTGCTGTCGGACGGCGCGGGCAACCAGCGCTATCCGGTGAAGGGCGGCACCGACGGGGCCAACGTCACCCAGCCGCTCACCGCGACCGAGGTGCGCAACCTGCTCGAGCAGGCCTTCCTGGTGCAGCGGGCGGCGCGCGCGCAATTGCGCTACCCGCTCGACAATCGCGCCCAGAACACGATGGTGGTGGTCGACACGAACGGCGAGATCCTCGGCCTGATCCGCGGCCCGGACGCGCTCGTGGACGCGATCGACGCGGTACCGCAGAAGGCGCGCACCACCGTCTTCTTCTCCAGCCGCTTCGCCGCGCCCGACCTCACCGCCAACCCGACTCCGGGTGTCGCGCCCTACGTCCAGGCGACGCGCACCTTCCTCCAGGATCCGAATGCGCTGACCGGGCAGACCGCCTTCTCGCTGCGCGCGATCGGCAACATCTCGCGGCCCTGGTTCCCGGACGGCGAACTCGGCCGGCCGCCGGGACCGCTCTCGATCCCGATCGAGCGGTTCAACATCTTCTCGACCGGCCTGCAGTCGCGGCTGATCGCCGACGACATCCTGACTCACGTCAACTTCATCCTTGGCAACAATGCCGACGTGCCGCGGATCTGCAGCCGGAGCCCGATCGTCCCGGCCCTCGGCCGCAACCGGATCAACAACGGCATCACCCTCTTCGCCGGCGGCGTGCCGATCTATCGCGGCAACCAGCTGGTCGGCGCGATCGCCGCTTCGGGCGACGGCGACGACCAGAGCGACATGATCGCCTTCCTCGGCCTCTACAATGCGTCGCAGCTGCCCGGCGCCACGATCAACGAGGCACCGGTCGCGATCCGCTCCGACCAGATCGTCGTCCCCGGCGTCGGCCCGAACGGAACGAGGCTGCGCTACGTGCTCTGCCCGTTCAACCCGTTCGTCGGCACGAACGACCAGAACGTCTGCCAGGGCAAGTGACGATCGGGGCCGCCCTCCTCTCGCTGATGGCGAGCGCGGGCGGAACGGCCACCGCAATGCCGCCGGCGCTGGATCTCCGGCTCTCGATTGGGGCGCCGGGCGTGCCGGCGCAGCCAGTGTTGCTCGCCTTGCAGGAAACGCCGGCCCCTGCGGCTCCGCCCGCCACAACGACACCGCCGCCGCCCGAGGATGAGGCGCATCCACTGCCGGTCCCGTCCGAACAGGAATTGATCAACGGCCGCCGCCGGCCGGGCGTGCCGCAGCACGATTTGCCGGACGCGGTGAACCAGGTGAACCCGGGCGCGGTGCGCTCGCCGCCGCCCGATGCCTTCCCGGTCGACCATGTGCCGATCCCGGACCGCTGGCGACTCTCGGAGACGTTGGGCCTCGTCCACACCCGCTGGTGGGACCCCTACAACCAGAACACGCTGAAGGGCGACCGGCCGATCTGCGTACCGGCGGACGAGAGCGAGGCGCGCGAGCACAGCCTCGGCTGCCG
>JAFAZM010000154.1 GCA_019239785.1 Sphingomonadaceae bacterium | reverse complement strand
TGGCCCGATATTCGGCGATATCGGTCACGTAGCAGGTCATCCGCACGATATGCTCGGGCCCCGCGCCGTCCTCGGCGAGGATCGCCAGGATGTTGGCGAGCACTTGGCGGAACTGGCCGGCCAGGTCCGCGCGCTCGAATTCCTCCGCCGCGGTCCAGCCGACCACGCCGGCGGTGACGACGACGCGGCCCTTGGCGGAGGTGCCGTTGGCATAGCCCTTCGGCCGCGGCCAGCCGGGGGGAAGCAGGGTCTTCATGGGCGATGCTCCGCGAGATGGGCACGGGCGATGACGACCTTCTGCACCTCCGACGCGCCCTCGTAGATCCGAAGCGCCCTGATCTCCCGATAGAGACGCTCGACGGTGGCGCCGACGGTGACGCCGAGCCCCCCGAAAAGCTGCACCGCCTTGTCGATCACCTGCTGGGCGCCTTCGGTGGCGTGCAGCTTGGCGAGCGCCGCCTCGCGGCTGTTGCGCCGGCCCTTCACGTCGCGCAGCCAGGCGGCGCGGTAGATCAGCAGGGCCGCGGCATCGACGTCGAGCACCATCTCGGCGAGCATCGCCTGGACCTGGCCGTTGTCGGCGAGCGTGCCGGCGCCGAGCCTGCGGGTCAGCGCCCGCTCGGTCGCCTCGTCCAGCGCCCGCCGCGCGAAGCCCAGAGCCGCCGCCCCGACCGTGGTGCGGAACAGGTCGAGCGTCGCCATCGCCTGCGCGAAACCGCGGCCCCGCTCGCCGAGCAAAGCGGAGGCGGGGAGGCGCATGTTCGCGAATCTGAGCGTCGCAAGCGGGTGTGGCGCGATCACGTCGATCCGCTCGCTGTCGTCCAGGCCTTCGCTGCCGGCATCGAGGATGAAGGCCGAGATGCCCTTCGCCCCCGGCGCCTCGCCGGTGCGGGCGAAGAGGACGTAATAATCGGCGATGCCGCCGTTGGAGATATAGGTCTTGGCGCCGTCGACGATGTAGCCCTCCGTCGTCTCGACGGCCGCCGTCTCCATCGCCGCAACGTCGGAGCCGGAGCCGGGCTCAGTCAGCGCGAAGGCGGCGATCTTCTCGCCTTTGGCGACCGCCGGAAGATAGGCTCTCTTCTGGTCTTCGGTGCCGAACAGGCTGATCGTGCCCGATCCCAGCCCCTGCATCGCGAAGGCGAAATCGGCCAGCCCGTCATGCCGCGCCAGCGTCTCCCGGATCAGCGCGAGCGAGCGCACGTCGAGCGCCTCGTGCACGCCGCCATAGGCCGCCGGCACGCAATAGCGCAGCCAGCCGCCATCCCCCAGCTTGCGCACCAGCGCGCGGCAGGCGCCATCGACGTCGCGGCCATGGTCGCCATCGAGATTGGTCTCACACCAGCTCTCAAGCGCTGCCGCCAATTCCCTGTGGGAATTGTCGAAAAACGGCCAATCGAGGAAGCTTCGATCGCTCATAGCCCCTCTCCCATTTTGGGGAGAGCGAGGGGCCCGTCCGGCGCAGCCGGAGGGGAGGGTGAGGGCAAAGCGGCCCGAATAGCTGTCAGCACCCCGTCCAGATCCTCGTTGATCTCGTTGTTCCAGAAGCGGAGGGTTTGCCACCCCATGCGCGCGAACGCCGCCGCGCGCGCCGCATCATAGGCGGCATCGTCGGCATGCTGGCTGCCGTCCGCCTCGACGACCAGCTGGGCATCAGGGCAGGCGAAGTCCGCGACGAATCCCCGCAGCCACATCTGCCTGCGGAATTTGAAACCTTCCATTCTGCGCGCGCGGAGGTGGGCCCAGAGGATTTCCTCCTGCGGCGTCATCTCTCGGCGCATGTCGCGAGCGCGTTCGAGCATGGCGTTTCCGGGCGGGCGCTTCATAGGCCGATGCCCTCACCCTCCCGGCCTTCGGCCGGGTTTCCCTCTCCCCGAAACGGGAGAGGGAGGTTGTGGCGCCTCACGCCCCTCTCCCGTTTCGGGGAGAGGGAGGGGCCCGCGACGCGCAGCGTCGTGGGAGGGTGAGGGCAATCAATCACCCTCGAACTCCGGCGTCCTTTTCTCCGCAAACGCCTCGAACGCCCTTCGGAAATCGTTCGTCGCCATGCAGATCGCCTGGGCCTGCGCCTCCATCTCGATCGCGGTTTCCAGGCTCACCGCCCATTCCGCGTTGACCTGGGTCTTGGTGATCCCGTGCGCGAAATTCGGCCCCTCGGCGAGGCTGCGCGCCAGGGCCTGCGCCTCGGCGAGCGGATCGTCGCTCAGCCTGTTGTGGAAGCCCCAGGCGAGGCCTTCCTCGGCGCTCATCACCCGGCCGGTGAACAGCAATTCGGAGGCACGGCCCTGGCCGATGATCCGCGGCAGGATCGCGCAGGCACCCATGTCGCAGCCGGCGAGGCCGACCCGGGTGAACAGGAATGCGGTCTTGGTCGAAGGCGCGGCGACGCGCATGTCCGAAGCCATCGCAAGGATCGCGCCGGCGCCGACGCAGACCCCGTCCAGCGCCGCGACGATCGGCTGCGGGCAGGCGCGCATCGCTTTGACCAGATCTCCGGTCATCCGGGTAAAGTCCAGGAGCTGCGGCATTTTCATCGCCGTCAGCGGGCCGATGATCTCGTGGACGTCGCCGCCCGAGCTGAAATTGCCGCCGGCGCCGGCGACCACCACGGCCTTCACCTCCCGCGCATAGACAAGCGCCCGGAAGGTGTCGCGCAGCTCGGCATAGCTTTCGAAGGTGAGCGGGTTCTTCCGCTCCGGCCGGTTCAGCGTCACCGTCGCGATCCCGTCCGCATAGGCCCATTTGAAATGGACCGGCGCGAAGCGGTCGGGATCAAGTCTGGAATCCGTCACCGGCCTGTCCTTTCGCAATGGCGCGCTTCAGCTCCCCGAGCGCGTGGTAGAGATCGTCCCTCTTCGTTCCGTCCAGATCGGCGAGCAAAGCGTCGATCCAGTCGTGATGGGCGGCGGCAAGCCGGTTGAACTCGGCCCGGCCCTTCGGCGTCAGCCGCACGATCGAGGAGCGCCGGTCGTCCGGCGCCGTCCGGATCCGCACCAGCCCCTCCTTCGCCAGCTTCTGGACGAGCTGGGTCGCATTGCCGTTGGAGACGAGCAAGGCGCGGGAGAGCGCGCCCATGTTCATGCCCTGCGGGTGGCGGTCGAGCGCTGCGAGGACGTCGAAGCGGGGCAGAGTGGCCCCGCGCGCGGCGAACCGGCGCTGCACCTCCTTCTCGATCGTCAGCGTGCAGGAGAGCAGCCGCAGCCAGAGCCGCACGCTCGACCGGTCGGCGAGCGCGCCGTCATGCTTCTCGGGGATGGCGAGCGCCTCTCTCACGAAATCTCCACCGCTTCGCCGCTGCGCTCCGAAAGGATCAGGTCGAGCGTGACCGCCGCGACCTCCTGCGGCGCGATCAGCCGCCCGGACGGGTTGAGCCGGGCCAGCTCCGCCTTCGCCTCGGCCTCGCTGCGACCGGTCTTCGCCTGGATGTTGGCGATCGCCCCGGCGACCAGGTCGGTGTCGGTGAAGCCGGGGCAGATGGCATTGGCGGTGAGCCCGGTGCCGGCGAACTCCGCCGCGAGCGCCCGCATCAGCCCGACCGCGCCATGCTTCGCGGCGACATAAGCGGCGGTATAGGCATAGCCCCTCAGGCCCGCGGTCGAGGCGATGGTGACGATCCGGCCGGCTTCTGCGGCGCGCAGGTCGGCCAGCGCCGCCTGGCAGCAATGGAAGATGCCGTCGAGATTGACCGCGAGCTGGTGCCGCCATTTCTCCGCCGACAACCTGGCGAAGGCGATCCCCCCCGCCTCGCCGGCATTGTTCACCAGGATCGAGATCGGCCCGTGCGCCGCCCGCGCCGCGGCGAAGGCGGCCTCGACCTGGGGACGGTCGGTGACGTCGGCGGCGAAGCCGTTGGCGCCGAGCTTCTCGGGCCGTCGCCCGACCCGGCTCACGACGGCGCCTTCCGCTTCCAAAGCCGCGGCGATCGCCGCGCCGATCCCGGTGCCGCCGCCGGTCACGACGGCATGACTCCCCTCGAGCCTCATGCCTTCAGCTCCGCTTCGCGCTGCAGATTGCGGGCGAGCTGGGCCATGCCGCCGAGATAAGGCGGCGGCACCATGACGCGGCGGTAATCCTGCTGCGCCGCGGCCCTGAGCGTCCACATCGGGTCGATCAGGTGCGGCCGCGCCAAAGCGACCAGGTCGGCGCGGCCGGCGGCGAGGATCGAGTTCACATGATCGGGCTCGTAGATGTTGCCGACCGCCATCGTGGTCAGCCGGCCCTCGTTGCGGATCTGGTCGGCGAAGGGGGTCTGGAACATGCGGCCGTAGACCGGCTGGCAGTCGGCCCAGGTCTGGCCGGCCGAGACGTCGATCAGGTCGGCGCCCGCCTCCGCGAAGGCGCGCCCAATCTCGACGGCCTCGTCCGGGGTGATGCCGAGCTCGCCCATCCAGTCGTTGGCCGAGATGCGGACCGACATCGGCCTTGCCTCCGGCCAGGCCGCCCGCATCGCCCGGAACACCTCGAGCGGGAAGCGTAGCCGGTTCTCGAGGCTGCCGCCAT
>JAFAZM010000345.1 GCA_019239785.1 Sphingomonadaceae bacterium | reverse complement strand
AGGTCCGCGAATGGGCCGCGCAGGGCATCGTCAACATCGCCGGCGGCTGCTGCGGCACCACCCCCGCCCACATCGCCGCCATCGCCGCGGCGGTGAAGGAGTATCCGCCGCGGGCAATCCCGTCGGTGGAGCGCCGCACCCGCCTCGCCGGCATCGAACCGATGATCCTCGCCGCCTGATCATGACGTCCGGGACACCCGCAGCCGTTCGCCCTGAACCTGTCGAAGGGCCTTCCTTGCTTTCGGAAGAAGAGAAGGAAAGCGCATCGACAGGCTCAGCCCGAACGGATGGCGGGGCTTTGCACAGCTCCTTCGTCAATATCGGAGAGCGGACCAACGTCACCGGCTCCGCGAAATTCAAGAAGCTGATCATGGCGGACGACTACACCGCCGCGGTCGAGGTCGCGCGGCAGCAGGTCGAGAACGGCGCCCAGATCATCGACGTCAACATGGACGAAGGCCTGCTCGACGCCGAGGCGGCGATGGTCACCTTCCTCAAATTGATCGCAGCCGAGCCCGACATCGCCCGCGTGCCGGTGATGATCGACAGCTCGAAATGGTCGGTGATCGAGGCGGGTCTGAAATGCGTCTCGGGCAAGCCGATCGTGAACTCGATCAGCATGAAGGAGGGCGAGGAGGAGTTCCTCGCCCATGGCCGCAAGGTCCGCGACTACGGCGCCGCGGTCGTGGTGATGGCGTTCGACGAGACCGGCCAGGCAGACACGCTGGAGCGCAAGGTCGAGATCTGCGCGCGCGCCTATAAATTGCTCGTCGCCGAGGGCTTCCCGCCCGAGGACATCATCTTCGATCCCAACATCTTCGCGGTCGCAACGGGGATCGAGGAGCATCGCCGCTACGCGCTCGACTTCATCCTTGCCTGCCGCGAGATCAAGGCGCGCTGCCCGCACGTCCATCTCTCCGGCGGTCTCTCCAATCTCAGCTTCTCCTTCCGCGGCAACGAGCCGGTGCGCCGGGCGATGCACTCGGTCTTCCTCTATCATGCGATCCCCGCCGGGCTCGACATGGCGATCGTCAATGCCGGCCAGCTCGACGTCTACGACACGATCGACCCGGAATTGCGCGAGGCCTGCGAGGACGTGATCCTCGACCGGCGCGAGGATGCGACCGAGCGGCTGGTGACGCTCGCCGAGAAATATCTGGGCAGCGATCCGGCCCGCGAGAGGGCCGAGGCCGAATGGCGCGGCTGGGAGGTCTCGAAGCGGCTCGAACATGCCCTGGTCAAGGGCATCGACGCCCATATCGTCGCCGACACCGAGGAGGCGCGGCAGACCAAGGCCCGGCCGATCGAGGTGATCGAAGGCCCGCTGATGGACGGGATGAACGTGGTCGGCGACCTCTTCGGCTCGGGCAAGATGTTCCTGCCGCAGGTGGTGAAGTCCGCCCGGGTGATGAAGAAGGCGGTCGCCCACCTGATCCCCTTCATCGAGGCGGAGAAGGAGCAGCTCGGCGCCTCGACCGCCAAGGGCCGGATCGTGATGGCGACCGTGAAGGGGGACGTCCACGATATCGGCAAGAACATCGTCGGCGTCGTCCTGCAGTGCAACGGCTATGAGGTGATCGACCTCGGCGTGATGGTGCCCTGGCAGGAGATATTGAAGGCCGCGAACGAGAACCAGGCGGACATGATCGGCCTCTCCGGCCTGATCACGCCCTCGCTCGACGAGATGGTCACCGTCGCCAGCGAGATGCAGCGCGAGAAGCTGGCTTTGCCCTTGCTGATCGGCGGCGCGACCACGAGCAAGGTCCACACCGCCTTGCGCATCGACCCCGCCTATGAAGGCCCGGTGATCCACGTGCTCGACGCCAGCCGCGCGGTCGGCGTCGCCTCGTCCCTGGTTTCCGATACACAGCGCGTGCCTTTGATCGAGCGCACCGGCGCCGAATATCACACGATCCGCGAGACCCGCGCCGGCCGGGGCCAGAGCGAGCTCGCGACGCTCGCCGAGGCCCGCGCCAACGCCTTCCCCTGGGATCCGGACGGCAAGGCACCGGCGCCGCAGCGGCCCGGCGTGCACAGCTTCAACGACTGGCCGCTGCGCGAATTGCGCGACGGCATCGACTGGACGCCTTTCTTCCGCGCCTGGGAGCTGGCCGGCAATTATCCCGCCATCCTCACCGATCCGGTGGTCGGCGAAAGCGCCTCGAGCCTGTTCGCCGATGCGCAGACGATGCTCGACAGGATCATCGCCGAGCATTGGCTGACGGTCAGCGGCACGGTCGGACTCTGGCGCTGCCGCCGCGAGGGCGACGACATCCTCGTCCTGGCCGGCAATGACGAGACTCGGGTGCCGATGCTCCGCCAGCAGGTGAAGAAGCGCGAGGGCCGTGCGAACATGTGCCTCGCCGATTTCATCGATCCGGCCGGCGAGGATTGGATCGGCGGTTTCGCGGTCGCGATCCACGGCATCGAGCCGCACCTCGCCCGCTTCAAGGCCGACAATGACGATTATTCGGATATATTGCTGAAGGCGCTCGCCGACCGCCTCGCCGAGGCCTTCGCCGAACGGATGCACGGCCATGTCCGCGAGAGCGTCTGGGGCTATGCCGGCGTCGAGCATCTCACCAATGCCGACCTGATCCGCGAAGCTTATGCCGGCATCCGCCCGGCGCCCGGCTATCCCGCCTGCCCGGACCACAGTTTGAAGCCGGTCCTCTTCCAGATGCTCGGCGGCGAGCCGGCCGGCGTGACCCTGACCGACAATTTCGCGATGCTGCCCGCCTCCGCCGTCTCCGGCTTCTATTTCGGCCACCGCGACAGCCAGTATTTCGGCGTCGCCCGGATCGGCCGCGACCAGCTCGAAGACTATGCCGCACGCCGCGGCCTGCCGCTGGAGCAGGTGGAGCGCTGGCTGCGGCCGAATCTGGACTGACTTACCGCGCCTTTTCTGTTAGATCCGGTGGCGAAAGGACGTCGCCATGGCCCTCTTCGCGAAGATCCAGAGCCCCTGTCCCTACAAGGCGAATCTCGCCGCGGTGATGGACGGCGATTTCTGCCGGATGTGCAAGCGGACGGTCTTCGACCTCGGCGCGTTCAGCGAAGCCGAGACGCGCGCCTTCCTCGCCGGCTGCACCGGCGAGGTCTGCATCTCCTATCGCTTCCGGCCGGCGATCGCGGCGGCGGCGCTGGCGGCGGCTGCGATGCCGGCCGCGGCGGCCGCGCAGGAGCTCGGCCCCGCGGTTCCCGACGCAGCCGCGATCGCTGCCTCGACCGCGGAGATCGCAGCGCTGGGGGACGACGGTATCGTCGTCGGCGGCATCAAGGATCCGCGGAACGTCCAATATGTCGAGGATCCCGCCGACCGCGACGTGCCGGCTCTCCCGATCGTCTATGACGATCAGCCCGGGGGTTCGGCCCCCGCGGTGCCCGCCGCGCCCGTCCGCGACGCCGGCTGAGCCTCGGCGCCGCTGCCCGGCCGCGGCCGCACTTCGCTCATCCCGTCCCAGTGGAGCAGGCCGGCGAGCTGGCCCGCCGCCTGGATCGAGCGGGCATCGCCGTCGCCGATGCTGAGCGCGACATGGGTGGCGTCGAACGCGTCGAGCGCAAGATCGAAGCTGCGCCAGGCGCCGTCGACATAAGCGAGCGTCCAGCTGTGCGGCAGGAAGGCGTTGCTGACGCCGTGATAGCGAGGCCGCGAATAGACGACGCCGTTGACCACCCGGGTCGGGATGCCGGCGGCGCGGCCCAAAGCGGCGAGCAGCACCGCCGCTTCGGTGCAGTCGCCGGCGCGCCGGCGGAGCGTCTCCAGCGCCGAATAATGGCCGGCGAAATCGAGCGTGGCGAGATAGGGCCTGGCGCGATCGAGCAGCAGCGCCATCTTGCGCGCTTCGCTGATCCGGAGCGCCGCCACCGGCGCGGCGATCTCCCTGAGCTCGGGCCGGTCGCTTTGCAGCCAGGCCGTCGGCCGCAGCGCGTCGGCCAGATAGGCCGGGTCGGTCGGCAGGCCGGGCCCGCAGGCGGCGCAGATGTCGACGATCGCATGCTCCCCCTCGGCCGTGACGCGTTGCTCGGCCGTCTGCGGTATCGCGAAGGCGAGCCCGTCGTTGAACGAGAACAGGTAGCGGATATGGCCGCGGCCGGCAGCATCGGAGACGCGGAAGGGCGAGCGGATCATCGCCGCGGGAACCGCGTGATAGGGCGGATAAGGGCGCAAAGCGATCTCCCGGTCGGTCGGGCGGATCGTGGTGCTGGTGCCGTACATCGGCTGGACGATTTCGGTGACATGGCCGTCGCGATCGAGCCGCAGCCGCGACAGCGCGCGTAGCGTGCCGCCGGAATAGCGCATGCGCAGCAGGCTGGAGCCGCCGGGCGGATCCGCCGCGTCGAGCGGTGCCGGCGCGATCACGACATGCTCGACGGCCATCGCGTCCAGGTTGAAATCGTCGAACTCGAGCCGCGCCGGGCGCGCCGGATCCCAGTGGGCGATCAGCCCGCTGCCGCCGTCGAAGCGTACGCCGGCCGGCAGCGCGACGGTCATCGTGCGCCTGTCGCCATTGGTCTGACGGACGACCTCCGCCCGGCCGTCCTCGATCCGCGCCTCGGTCCGCGTCCAGCTCTGGCCGCTCTGCGAATAATGGCTGAGCGCGACCGTGCGCCCCTGCGCGTCCTGCCGCACGACGTCCTGCTCGGCGATCGTCGCCACCGGATCGCCCTCTTCCTGCAGCTTGATCTCGCGTTCCTCGATCAGCTCCCGCCCGTCGGGACGGAGGACGACATGCTGGCGCGAATGGCCGATCGTGGCGCCGTCGCGCGCGACGATCAGATACCAATGGTCGGCATCGGGCGGCGCGGGTGCGGCGGCGGCGAGAAGCAAGGCGAGTAGCATCGGCCGACCATAAAGCGGGGCATGCGCGAAAGCCAAACCAAGGAATGGACCGCCGGTCGTCCCATTCCGGGCCGACGCTTCCGTTAACCCCGTTCGCGTCTCGACAGGCGCGCCGGCGCAGGTCATTTCGCCCGCGATGGATCGCAAATTCCTCATCACGCTTGCTCTCGCGTGCATCGCCGTCGCGATAGCGCCGTCGCTTGCCCAGGCGCACGAGATCGCTCTGTCGCTGCTCCGCTAAGCAGCAGCGGCGCCGTGCAGGGCCGCCAGCAGCCAATCGTTCGACCAGCAATCCACCACCAGATGCACACGGTCGACCTTGCCGCGATGCATGACTTCGTGCGGATCGGAGAGGCGCAGATACCAGGCGCTGCCGGGCGTCATCGCTACCGGCACATCGTTCAGCAGGAAGCGGACGTCCGGCTCGGTCCAGACCGGAATATGGATGCGCAGCATCCCGTTCTCCGGATCGAGGCCGCTGTCCACGTGCCGCAGGATCGTCGAGCCGGGCGCGAGCCGCAGCAGCCGCACCGTGCGCAGGCGGCAATGGAAGTGGGCGAGCGCGGCACGGACCGCGGGCGCGCGGTCGAGCAGCGGCGTGTCCACGAACGCCGTCGCGCAGGGATCCGGATAGATCATCCGGATCGGATGGGTCTCGCCGGCCGGGGCACGCAGCGGCAGCACGCTCCACTGCCCGTCATAATTCTGGCGCACCGGGTGGCGGACCCAATCGGCCTCGGCGAAGCCGGCGACGTCCGCCGCCAGGGCTGCGGCATCGAAGCGGAACGGCAGCCGCACCCGGTCGGGCAGGTCGGTGGCGGGGTCTGCGGCGCCGATCATCGGAGCGAGCTTATGGAAGGCGGCAAGGCTTGGAAAGCGGCCTCTCCCGGCGGGGCGATCCAGCGGCTATAGCGCCGGCATGACTCGTTTCCTGGCCGTTCTGTTTCTGCCGCTGATCCTGCTGTGCGCCGCCCCGGCCGCGGCCCAGCCGGCCGCGCGGCATATGGACGTCCGCCTGGTGCCGGAGACGAATTCCGCCACGTCCGGCTCGGCGGTCACAATCGCCTTCACGATGCACCCGCAGCCGGGCTGGCACGGCTATTGGCGCAATCCCGGCGACGCCGGCCAGGAGCCGCGCGTCGCCTGGCATCTGCCCGAAGGCTGGAGCGCCGAGCCGCTGCAATATCCGGTGCCGGGGCGGCTCACCGTCGCCGGGCTGATGAACTATGTCTTCGCGCGCGACCATGCCCTGCTGGCGACGATCCATGTCGGCGCCGGCGCTGAATTGGGCGCGACCTTCCCGCTCGACGCGCGGCTTGATTATCTGGTCTGCACCGACGAGGTCTGCGTCCCTGAGACCGCGACCGTCACCACCAACCTGAATGTCGCCGCGCCGGGCGCGCCGAACCCGGCCTTCCAGGGCTACCGCCAGGCGCTGCCGCGCCCCCTCGGCGCCGACGCCCGCTTCGAGGTCGCAGGGGGCCGCGTCCGCCTCGCCATTCCGCTGCCGGCGGCGGCCTCGGTCAGCGATCCCTATTTCTATCCGGCGACGCTCGACGCGCTGAATCATTCGGCGGCGCAGAGCTTCTCGCGGACCGGCGACACCTTGATCGTGGAAACCGCGGCCGGCGCGCGCGCAGGCGCCTTGCCGGCCATCGAGGGCGTGCTCGAGATCGGCGGCACCGGCCTCTCGCTCATTGCGCACCCGGGGCCGGTGCCGCCGGCCGGAACGCCGGTCGGCACCAGCGGCGGCGAGCCGGGGGGCGGCGACAACGGCGCCGGCTCCGGCGGCGGCTTCCTCTGGGCGTTCCTTGGCGCTTTGCTCGGCGGGCTGATCCTCAACGTCATGCCCTGCGTCTTCCCGATCCTCAGCCTCAAGGCGCTGAGCCTCGCCCGCGCCGGCGAGACCGCGGCCCAGGCGCGCCAGGAAGCGCTCGCTTATGCGGCCGGGGTGATCGCGACCTGCCTCGCGCTTGGCGGCCTGCTGCTCGCCTTGCGCGCCGGCGGCGCCGCGGTCGGCTGGGCCTTCCAGCTCCAGGACCCGCGGGTGATCCTGCTCCTGCTCCTGCTGGTCACCGCGATCGCGCTCGGCCTTGCCGGCCTGTTCGCGCTGCCGGTGATCGCCGCCGGCGACCGGCTCACCCGGAGCGGCGGCCTCGGCGGCGCCTTCTTCACCGGCGTGCTCGCCGCCTTCGTCGCAACGCCCTGCACCGGCCCCTTCATGGGCGCCGCGCTCGCCGCCGCTTTGGTGCTGCCGGCCGCGGCTGCGCTCGCCATCTTCGCCGGCCTCGGCCTCGGCCTTGCGCTGCCCTTCCTGCTGCTCGGTTTCGTGCCCGGGCTGCGCCGGCTGCTGCCGAAGCCCGGGCGCTGGATGGAGAACTTCCAGCGCATCCTCTCGGTGCCGATGTTCCTCACCGCTTTGGGCCTGGCCTGGGTGCTCGGCCAGGAGACCGGCATCGACGGCATGACCGTGGGCCTCGGCGGCGCCCTGCTGCTCGGCCTTGCCCTGTGGTGGTTCGGGCGCGGCGGCCGCCCGATCGCACTCGCCGCCATCGCGCTCGCGATCGCCGCCGGCTTCTTCCTGCTGCCGACCGCGCCGCCCCCGGCCGCGGCGGCGCCAGCGGAAGGGCCGCTGCCGGCGGAGCCGTTCAGCGAGGCGCGCCTCGCCGAACTGCGCGCCGCGCGCACGCCGGTCTTCGTCTATTTCACCGCCGACTGGTGCCTCACCTGCAAGGTCAACGAGCGCGGCGCGATGGCGAGCAGCGAGGTCGCCCAAGCGTTCCAGGCCCGCGGCATCAAGGTGCTGATCGGCGACTGGACCCGCGGCGATCCGGCGATCGGGAGGTTCCTCGAACGCCAGGGCCGTTCAGGGGTGCCGCTCTATCTGTTCTACGCGCCGGGCGGGAGGCGGAGGTGCTGCCGCAGATCCTCACCACCAGTACGCTGACGGGGCTGGGCACTTCCTAGATCCTCCCCGTCCCGGGGAGGAATCAGCTCAATGCCGCTCCCACACCTTCGCGCCGGCGACATAGGTCTCCAGCACATGCGTCTCGCGGATCTGCTGCGGGGTGGCATGGTCGAAGATGTCGCGGTCGACGAAGACGAAGTCGGCCATATGGCCGGGCTCGAGCGTGCCGAGCCGGTCCTCGGCGAAGCCGGCATAAGCGCCGCCGCGTGTGAAGGCGGCGAAGGCTTCCTCCAGATTCAGCCTTTGCGCCGGCTGCCAGCCGCCGGGGGGTTGCCCTTGCGCATCCTCGCGGCTGATCGCGGCGGCGATGCCGGGGAAGGGGTTGGGGCTTTCGACCGGGAAATCGGAGCCGAAGGCGAGCGGGACGTGATTGTCGAGCATCGAGCGCCAGGCATAGCTGCCCTGCAGCCGCTCGATCCCCATACGCGCCTCGGCCATCCGCCAGTCGGAGGTCTCGTGGGTCGGCTGCATGGAGGCGATGATCGAATGTCGGCCGAAGCGGGGCAGGTCCGCCGGATCGACGATCTGGGCATGCTCGATCCGCCAGCGCCGGTCGCCGCCATAAGTGTCGCTCATCTCCTCGATCGCGCTCAGCAATTCGGCATTGGCGGCGTCGCCGATCGCGTGCACCGCGACCTGGAAATGGTCCATCGCCGCGCGGCTCATCAGGTTCTTGAGCACGGTGTCGGTCATCAGCGGATAGCCGCGCTGCGTCGGCGCGTCGCGATAGGGCGCCTTCAGCCAGGCGCCGCGCGAGCCCAGCGCGCCGTCGAGATAGAGCTTCACCCCGACCATGCGCAGCCGTCCGTCATAGAGCCAGGGCGTCGGCCGCTGGCCCGCGATCGCGAGCAGGTTGTCGAGGCCGAGCGCGTAGGAAAGGATGCGCAGCTTCAGGCTGTTGCCGTCGCCGGCCCGCCGCATCACCGCCCAATCCTCCGCGCTGGTGCCCATGTCCGCGGTGGTGGTGACGCCGTAGGAGAGCAGGATGTCCTGCGCCCGAGCCAAAGCGAGGTCGCGGATCAGAGGCGGCGGCGCCGGCACCGCATGCTCGATGAGCGCCTTGGCGGCGTCGACGAAGACGCCGCTCGGCACGCGCCCCGCCCGCTCGATCCGGCCGCCGGCCGGGTCCCGCGTGGCGGCGGTGACGTTCGCCTCGCGCATCGCCTGGCTGTTCGCCCAGCCGGCATGGCCGTCGACCCGGTGCAGCCAGACCGGGCGGTCCGGCACGGCGGCGTCGAGCTCGGCCGCGGTCGGGAAGCGGCCGAGATGCCAGCGCTCCTGGTTCCAGCCGCGGCCGACGATCCAGCGCGGGGTCGGGTTGGCGGCGGCGAAGCTGCGCAGCCGCGCCTGCGCCTCGGCGAGCGAATTGGTGTCGGAAAGGTCGACCTCCAGCGCCCCCATGCCGAGCTCCATGACATGCCCGTGCGCGTCGATCAGGCCGGGGAGCAGGGTCCGGCCGCGGCCGTTCAGCAGGAAGCGCGGCCGGTTCGGCCTGGCGTCGCCGCGCTGGTAGAGCTGGCGGACGCGGCCGTCGTCGCCGATCCACATCCCTTCGAAGCGGAAGAGATGGCCGTCCTCGCGGACCGTATAGCCGTTGACGTTGTCCACCAGGATGTCGGCGAAGGCGGGCGAGGCGACGAGCATCGCCAGCAGGAGCAGGATCTTGCGCAGCATGAGCCGGCGATAAGGCCTGTTTGCCCGCCGCGCCAGAGGGCGGCCGCAGCACTCCCTCTCCCGCTCGCGGGAGAGGGCAGGGTGAGGGTCTTGTTCTTCTTGTTTCTTCCCCCGCCTGCGCGTGAAAGAGCGCCGTAAATAAGAATAAGACCCTCCTCCCGCCGCTGCGCGGCGGGCCCATCCTTCTCCCGCGAGCGGGAGAAGGGCCGCGAACGCCCGGTAGGAAGTCCTCGCCTCTGCGTGCCAACATGGAACGCGGCCTCGCTTCGTCCCGTTTCAGCTTTGCAAGCGCCCGTACCAGGATCATAAAGACGGCGGGCAATTTGGACGTCCGGTGGAGTCGACTTGAGCGCACCATTCCGCTTTCCGCGTTTCTTCGTGACGACGCCGTCGCCATGCCCCTATCTGCTGGGCAAGACGGAGCGGAAGGTCTTCACCGAGCTCAGCGGGCCGCATGCGGGCGAGCTCAACGACGCGCTCGGCCGGATCGGCTTCCGCCGCAGCCAGAACGTCGCCTATCGCCCCTCCTGCCTCGATTGCGCGGCCTGCATCTCGGTGCGCGTCGTCGCCAACCAGTTCCAGCCGAGCGCGACCCAGCGCCGCGTCCTGCGCCGCAACGCCGACCTCGAGGTCACCGCCTGCAAGCCCTGGGCGACCGAGGAGCAATATGAATTGCTCCGCCGCTATTTGCGCGCCCGCCATCCCGAAGGCGGCATGGTCGAGATGGACGAGCATGATTTCTCGGACATGGTCGAGCAGAGCCCGGTCAAGACCTATATCGTCGAATATCGCGAGCCCAGCGTGGACGGCATTCCCGGCCGCCTGGTCGGCGCCTGCCTGACCGACCAGCAGGCGGACGGCCTGTCGATGATCTATTCCTTCTTCGAGCCGGACGAGCCGGCGGGGCGGGGACCGAACCGCCGCGCCGGACTCGGCACCTACATCATCCTCGACCATATCGTCCGCGCCGGCCGCGCCGGCCTGCCCTATGTCTATCTCGGCTATTGGGTCGAGGAATCGAAGCGCATGGCATACAAGGCGCGCTTCCGCCCGCTCGAGAAGCTCGGCCCCGGCGGCTGGCATCTTTTCGATCCGGAGCAGCGCGAGCTGCCGCTGGGCTGACCGAGCCCCGGCGTTCAACCCCTACGTGGTCAGGCAGTGCCGGCTGGCGCGAGGTCTGCCGCGCTCACCCCGCCTCGGCTACGGCGGCGGCTTTCTTCGCTTCGGTCTCGGCGCGCATGCGGCCGGTGCGTTCGACGCGGGCCGCCATCTGCTCCCAGGCCTCGGCGGCGCGCAGGCAGCGCTCGCGCACATTCTGAAGCGGCGTGGAAGAGGCGTCGCGGCGCGCTTCGGCAGCGCGCTCCAGATAGAATTCGTGATGGGTCGACATCGGGGCTCCCGATTCTTGAGAAGGACATGACATAGAGAGTTAAGGCGAAAACCGCAAATCGGTGCCCAGCCGTATCGATGACGACCTCCTAAATCCTCCCATGCCTTTGCAGGGGAGGGGAACCAAGCGAAGCTTGGTGGAGGGGCGCCGCGACAGCGCCCTTTCTCTACCTTCCTGAAGAAGGTTCGCTTCGCGAACGCCACTCCACCAGCCTGCGGCCGGTCCCCCTCCCCTCGAAAACGAGGGGAGGATTTGGGAACACTTGCTTGGCCGCGCTAATCCTCTTCCGGCAGCAGGGCCGCGAGCTTCTTCGGCGCCACCGCCCGGTAGCTTTCGGCGAGCCAGCGCTGCAGCAGATCGAGATCGGGCGTCTCGCCCGCGCCGAAGCGGCAGCTGATCCAGCCGGAGCGGCCGAGCCCGTAGCCGGCCGGCGCGGCGAAATCGAAGACCAAAGCGAAGTCGCGGCTGGCCGGCAGCTTCACCGTCAGGCTCAGCGCGCCGTCGCTCTCGTCGAGCCAAGCGAAGGACTTGCCCCGTACCTTCAGCGCGGTATGGCCCCAAGGGAAATCCTCCTCCGCCTCCGGAAAGGCGAGGCCGTGCGTCCGGAGCGCCTCGAAGGCGGGGCCCGCCATCGATCAGTGACCGTTGAGGCCGGCCATGAAGGGCGGGTCGGGAATGCTCGCGGTGGCGTCCGCGAGCAGGTCGCCCCAGCGCGCCGAAAGGTCGTCGAAATAGGGATCGTCCTCCTCGATCCGGCGGGTCAGCACCCGCGAGCCCGGCGCCGAAGGCATCACCATCAGGTCGAGTGGGCGGGCGACCGCGAGGTTCGAGCGGATGGAGCTGTCGAAGGAGAGGAAGCCGATCTTCATCGCCTCGGCGAGCGTGGTCGTCGGATGGAGCGTGCGATCCAGGATCGGCCGGCCATATTTGGTCTCGCCGATCTGGAAGAAAGGGACGTCCGGCTTGCACTCGATGAAGTTGCCGGCCGGGTAGATCAGGAACAAAGCCGGCTTGCCGTCGCCGATCCGGCCGCCGAGCAGCAGGGAGGCGGAGCCGCTGATCTTGATCGAGGCGAGCGCCTTGCCGACCGTCTCGTTGGCGATCTGCAGCGCCTCGCCGACCAGCTGCGCGGCGCGGAACATGCTGGTCGGCTCGGAGATGGTGCGCAGCAGGCTCTCGTCGGCGCCGCTCGGCACGCCTTCCCGCAGCAGGCCGACCGCGGTCTGCGTCGTCGAGAGATTGCCGGCCGAGGCGGCGAAGATGCACCGGTCCGACGCGTCGGCGAGGCAGTGCAATTTGCGGTAGGAGGAGATGTCGTCGACCCCGGCATTGGTGCGGGTGTCGGCAATCATGATCAGGCCGGCATCGAGCAGCATGCCAAGGCAATAGGTCATCCGTTAAACCCCGATCCCCTAGCTCTGCGCCTGCTGCTGCGCCTGCTGCGCGGCGTCGCCGACCGAGACCTCTACTCTGAGTTCCTCGGCCCCGCCACCCGAACGTGCGCCGGCGACCGGCGCCGCGTTGCGATAGTCGAGGCCGCAGGCGACGCGGACATAGGCATCGTCGGCGCAGATGCCGTTGGCCGGATCGAAGGCGACCCAGCCGAGATCGCCGACCCAGCCCTCGGCCCAGGCGTGCGACGCCTCCTGCGCATGGGCGCCGTCGCGGCGGAACAGATGGCCGGAGACGTAGCGCGCCGGGATGCCGAGCAGGCGCGCCGCGGCGATGAACATATGCGCGAAATCCTGGCAGACGCCGTGCCCGGCGGCGGCGGCCTGCTCAGCCTTGGTCTCGGGATCGGTCGCCTCGGTGTCGAACTGCATCGTGCGGTAGAGATGGGCGTTGAGGTTGTGCAGCCGGCCGAGCGCCGGATCGGGCCCGCCGTCGATCGCGCGGGCGAGCGCCTGAAGCGCCGGCCCCGCCTCGGTCAGCGGCGTCGCGCGGAGGAAGACCTGCGGCGGCAGGTCGGATGGCAGGCCCTGGACGACCCCAGCCCGGTCCTCGGTGAGGACATGGCCGTTGACCGAGATGGAGAGGCTGCGCACCGGCCGGTCGACATAGAGCATATGGGTGACGTTGCCGTAGCCGTCGCGGCTCTCGCGCAGCCGCGCGTCGTGGTCGACGTCGATCCGCCAGTCGAGCACATTCTGGCCGGCGAAGCTGGCCGGCGTCGCCCGCAGCAGCTGGATGATGCCGCGCGCGGGCTGCGCGTAGGAGTAGGTGGTGACGTGGCGGACGGTGAGCTGCATTGCCGACCCACTTAGCCGAAGCGGAACTGGGCGGCGATGGCGTCGCCGATCATGTTGTTCTCGCGGATATAGGCATGCAGCCATTCGTGCAGGCCCCCGCCGAAGATCGTCTCCACCTTCTGCTCCCTGAGCCGCGACAGGCGCTGCCGGGCGAGCCGGTCGGCCGGCCCCTGGCGGCCCGAGCGCGCGCCGAACTCGCCGAGCAGGTCGACCGTCTCCTCCGCGGTCCAGGCCAGCGAGCGCGGCAGCTCCCGGCGGAAGATCAGCATGTCCGCGACCAGCCAGGGCTTCAGCTCCTCGCGGTAGAGGTGGCGATAGGCGGTCTTGGCGGAGACGATGTGGAGGATGGTCTGCCACTGGTCGCGGTCGAGCGCGCCGCCCACCTCCTGTCCCTGCGGCAGGAGAAGGTAATATTTGACGTCGAGCAGGCGGGCGGTGGCGTCGCCGCGCTCGATCATCGAGCCAAGCCGCATGAACCAATAGCCCTCGTTGCGGAGCATCCGGGCAAGCGCGCCCTCGAACCCGCGAAGCTCCGCCTTCAATTCCTCGACCAGGCTCAAGGTCGCCTGGACGTTGCCCGGGCTGGTGCGCGCGTGGATCATCAGCCAGACGCGGTTGATCGCCTCCCAGGCCTCGCGGGTCAGCGCCGTGCGCGCGGCGCGGGCATTGTCGCGCGCGGTGCCGATGCAGGCGCGGATCGAGCTCGGATTGTCCGCACCCATGGTGAGGTAGCGCCGCGCGCCCAGGCCCTCGCGGCTGACGTCGAGCGGCGGCGCCCGCACCACGCTGAGCGCGCTGAGCCAGGCCTGCTCGACATGGGCATGGCCGCCCAGGGCCGCGAGCCGGATCGTGGCCTCCAGCAGCCGCGTGGTGAACTCGGCCCGCTCCATGTAGCGGCCGATCCAGTAGAGGCTGGCTGCGGTCCGGGAGAGCATGTCAGCTCTCGACCGCTGGGTCGTCGCCGCCCGAGAGGACGAAGCTGTCCTTGGTGCCGCCGCCCTGGCTCGAATTGACCACCAGCGAGCCCTTGCGCAGCGCGACCCGGGTGAGGCCGCCCGGCACGGTGAGGACGCCGTTGCCGCCGCTGAGCACGAACGGGCGGAAATCGACGTGGCGCGGCGCCAGCTCCTCGCTGCCGAGCGTCGGCACGGTCGAGAGCGCCAGGGTCGGCTGGGCGATATAGCGTTCCGGCTGCGCCTTCAGCTGGGCGCGGAAGGCCTCGATCTCCCTCCTCGAAGCGGTCGGGCCGACCAGCATGCCGTAGCCGCCCGAGCCGTCGACCAGTTTCACGACGAGCTTGTCGAGATTGTCGAGCGTGTAGCGCAAGGCCTCGGGATCGCGGCAGCGCCAGGTCTCGACATTGGGGAGCTTCGCCTCCTCGCCGGTATAGTAGCGGACGATCTCCGGCATGTAGGAATAGATCGCCTTGTCGTCGGCGATGCCGGTGCCGGGCGCGTTTACCAAAGTGACGTTTCCGGCGAGATAGGCGGCCATCAGCCCCGGCACGCCGAGCAGGCTGTCCCGGCGGAAGACGAGCGGATCGAGGAAGGCATCGTCGATCCGCCGGTAGATCACGTCGACCCGGACCGGCCCGTCGATCGTCTTCATCCAGACCTGGTCGTCGTCCACCACCAGGTCCGTGCCCTCGACCAGCTCGATCCCCATATTGTCGGCAAGGAAGCTGTGCTCGTAGAAAGCCGAATTGTGGTGGCCGGGCGTGAGCAGCACGCAGCGCGGCTCCCGCGACGCGCCCTCGGGCGCCACCGAATAGAGCGTCTGGCGCAGCAGCTCGGGATAGGAATCGACCGGCCGCACCGGGAAGATGTCGAACAATTCCGGGCAGAGCCGCAGCATCGCGTCCCTGTTCTCGATCATGTAGGAGACGCCGGACGGCGTGCGCGCATTGTCCTCGAGCACGTAGAACTCGTCCGGCCCGGTCCGGATCAGGTCGATCCCGCAGATATGCGCATAGACGCCGTGCGGCGGCCGCGCCCCGGCGCAGGGGATGCAGAATTGCGGATTGGCGAGGACGATATCGGCCGGGACCACGCCGGCGGTGAGGATCTTCCGCGCGCCGTAGATGTCATCGATGAAGGCGTTGATCGCCCGCACCCTCTGCTCGAGCCCGGCCGAGAGCCGCGACCATTCCGCGGCCGAGAAGATGCGCGGGACGATGTCGAACGGGATGATCCGCTCAGCCGCTTCCTCCTCGCCATAGACGGAAAAGGTGATGCCGAGGCTGCGGAAGGCGGCCTCGGCGGCCTGCTGGCGGCGCTCAAGCTCGGCCCGCGGCGTCTCGCGCAGCCAATGGGCGAGCGGTTCGAAGCCGGGGCGCGCCCTGCCGCGGCTGCTCCCCCAGAGCTCGTCGAACGCCCTGCCTTCGCCCATCGCTCCTCGCGGACCCCGCGGCGGCCCGGCGCCGCCCCCTTCACAATGCACGAAAGCGGGAAAAGCGCCAAACGGGATTTTGCGGTGCAGCATGCGAGGCAGTGGACGAGGCCGCGCGCGCGGGTTAATCGTTACGGCATGCCAACGGAACTCAAGATCTTCGCCTGGGGTTGCCTGCTCGCCTTCATCCACATCATGGCGACCGCGCAGGTCCGCACCCGCCAATACGGCACCAAGTGGAACATGGGCGCCCGCGACGAGACGCTACCGCCGGCCCTGCCCGTGGTCGGCCGGCTCGAGCGGGCCCAGGCCAATTTCTTCGAGACCTTCCCGATCCTGATCGCTTCGATCCTGCTGATCACCGCGCTCGGCCTCTCGACCCCACGCACCGCGCTCGGCGCCTGGCTGTGGCTCGGCGGGCGCATCGTCTACCTGCCGCTCTACGCGCTCGGCGTCCCCATCGTCCGCTCGCTCGCCTGGGCGGTATCGGTGGTGGGGATCGTGATGGTGCTCTGGCCCGCGCTGGCGGCGTCTTTTTCTTAGCCGCGCGCTCAAAGTCCCCGCCAGGCCCGGCGACCTCACGCGGAGTCTGCCGGCCTCGGGTCCGCGCGGTCCGACTCGGAGACTCGCGTCGAGGTTGCGCGCGCGGCAAAAGCCCAAAATAAAATCGGCGCCCGCGAGAACCGCGGACGCCGATCTTGCCCCACTCGAAAATTCGTCAGGCGACCTTGGCGGCCTCCGCGTCCTCGGGCTCGCGCAGCACGTAGCCGCGGCCCCAGACGGTCTCGATATAATTGTCGCCGCCGCAGGCGAGGCTGAGCTTCTTCCTCAGCTTGCAGATGAAGACGTCGATGATCTTCAGCTCGGGCTCGTCCATGCCGCCGTAGAGGTGGTTGAGGAACATTTCCTTGGTGAGCGTGGTGCCCTTGCGGAGCGAGAGCAGCTCCAGCATCGCATATTCCTTGCCGGTCAGATGGACGCGGCTGCCGTCGACCTCGACCGTCTTGGCGTCGAGATTGACGGAGAGCTTGCCGGTCTTGATCACCGATTGCGAATGGCCCTTGGAGCGGCGGACGATGGCGTGGATGCGGGCGACCAGCTCGTCGCGGTGGAACGGCTTGGTGACGTAATCGTCGGCGCCGAAGCCGAGCGCGCGCACCTTGGAATCCAGCTCGGCGACGCCCGAAAGGATCAGCACCGGGGTGCCGACCTTGGCGGTCCGGAGCTTCTTCAGCACGTCATAGCCGTGCATGTCCGGCAGGTTCAGGTCGAGGCAGATGATGTCGTAATCGTACAGCTTGCCCAGATCGAGGCCCTCTTCGCCAAGATCGGTCGTATAGACGTTGAACCCCTCCGTGGAGAGCATGAGCTCGATGGCCTTGGCCGTGGTCGGCTCGTCTTCGATCAGCAGCACGCGCATGGATATGCCTCCTGTCGCGAGAGCCTTTCGCCCCGGCTCCTTCGACGTTCATTAACCTTTAGAGATGTGAAGGCAAAAGGTTAATTTCGTATTAATACCGCAGAATCCGATACCTACAGGGTGGTGTTGCGCCGGGGCCACGCCCGTGGCAGGGCCGGAAGCATGGCGTTCTGGCAGCAGCGGACCCTGTTCATCGACGGCGAGGCTTTGGTGATCGACAAGCCGGCCGGGCTCGCCGTCCACCCCGGCACGCGCACGCCCGAGAGCCTCGAAGACTATCTGGCCGAGCTGCGCTTCGGCTTCCGCCGGCCGCCGCTACCGGTCCATCGGCTCGACCGCGACACCTCCGGCTGCCT
>JAFAZM010000318.1 GCA_019239785.1 Sphingomonadaceae bacterium | reverse complement strand
GCCGAGCAGATAATGGGTGGTCGCGAAGCTCGCCGTCCAGTCGCGCAGCGCCTCGTTGATCGCGTCCTTGAGGCCCTGCTGGCCGCTGGTCACCGGCACCACCTCGGCGCCCATCAGCCGCATCCGGAAGACGTTCAATTCCTGCCGGGCGACGTCGTGCGCGCCCATGTAGATCCGCGTCTCCAGCCCGAACAAAGCGCCGACCATCGCGGTGGCGACGCCGTGCTGGCCGGCGCCGGTCTCGGCGATCAGCCGGGTCTTGCCCATCCGCCGGGCGAGCAGGGCCTGGCCGAGCACCTGGTTGGTCTTGTGGGCGCCGCCGTGGAGCAGGTCCTCGCGCTTCAGATAGATGCGCGCCTTGCCCCCACCGAAATTGCGGCAGAGGGTCAGCGGCGTCGGCCGGCCGGCATAATCGGCGAGCAGGCCGGCAAGCTCGGCCTGGAAGGCGGGATCGTCCTGGGCGGCGAGGAAGGCGGCCTCCAGTTCCTCCAGCGCCGGCATGAGGATCTCCGGCACATAAGCGCCGCCATAAGCGCCGAAGCGGCCCTGCATCAGCATGGCAAGGCCTCCTTTTGGGCGGCGCAAGAATTGCCGATGATAGCGTCCATGCACACCAACCGTTCGGGCTGAGCTTGTCGAAGCCCTCCCTTCCCTTGCCACGCAAGAAAGAAGGAAAGTCCTTCGACAGGCGCAGGGCGAACGGAGTGGGATAGCTCAGTTGGCACGGATAACCTCCCCACGCGCGGGCAGCCGGAGCGCCGCGAAGAAGGCGCCGAGCTTGGCCGGATCCTTGCGGCCGGGCGCCGCCTCGACGCCCGAGCAGACGTCGAGCGCATAGGCGCCGACCCGCGCCGCCGCGGCGGCATTGTCCGGCCCGAGCCCGCCGGCGAGCACAGCGGAGCCGAGCTCGCCGCGGCCTTCCAGCCGCGTCCAGTCGAAGGCGATGCCGGTGCCGCCGGTCGGTCCGCCGACCGAAGTGTCGAACAGGGTACGGTCCGCGCCGAGCCGCGGCTCCGGCACGGTCTCGCCGACCGCGCCCGTCGCCCAGATCTCGACCGCATCGGGCAGCAGGTTGCGAAGGCCGCGGATATAGGCCCCATCCTCGGCGCCGTGGAGCTGGACTGCGGCGAGGCCGGCGGCCCGCGCCGCATCGGCCACCGCCATCAGCTTCTCGTTGCGGAACACGGCCACCGGCGCCGCTTCCTCGGCCGCCGCGGCGATCTTCTCCGCTTCGGCAAGACTCACTGCGCGCGGCGTGCCGGGCACCATCACCATGCCGACCCAATTGGCCCCGGACCGCGAGGCCAAAGCGGCATCCTCCTTATTGGTGACGCCGCAGATCTTCACCCGCCCGTAGGCGAGCGCGCGGGCGGCGCGGGCCGGCGTCGCCGCCCGCATCAGTGCCGAGCCGACCAGGAAGGCGTCGGCATGAGGCGCCAGCCGGGCGACGTCGGCCCGGTCCTCGATCCCGGATTCGGCGACGATCACTCGGTCCGCCGGCACCAGCCCGGCGAGCCGCTCGGTCGCCGAGAGGTCGACCTTCAGCGTCTTCAGATTGCGGTTGTTGATCCCGATCAAGGGCGCGCCGAGCGCGACCGCGCGGGCCACCTCCGCCCCGTCATGCGCCTCGACCAACGCATCCATGCCGAGCGATCGCGCCTCCTCGATCATCACGCGCGCCTCTCCATCGTCGAGCACGGAGAGCATGACCAGCACCGCGTCGGCGCCGGCGATTCGGGCCTCGGCAACCTGGCGCGGATCGATCACGAAATCCTTGGCGAGCAGAGGCCCGTCGAAGACCGCCCGCACCGCCCGCAGATCGTCGAGCGAGCCGCCGAAATAAGGCGTGTCGGTGAGCACGGAGACCGCGTCGGCGGCGCCGGCATAGGCCCGCGCCTGCGCCCCGGCATCGGCCGCGGCGAGCGCGCCGGCGGACGGGGAGGCCTTCTTCACCTCCATGACGAAGCGGGCGCCGGGGCGGGCCAGCGCCGCGCGGAGGCTGCGCCTGGTCGGCGCCGCTTTGGCGCGCAGCTCGGCGAGGCCGATCCCGGCCAGCCGTGCCGCCACGTCCACCCGCTTGCGCGCGACGATCTCGGCGAGCACGTCAGCCATTGCTGATCGCGACCAGGGCTTCGAGCCGGCGATGGGCGGCGCCGGAAGCCAATGTGTCCAGCGCAAGCGTGGCGCCGTCGGCGAGCGTCGCCGCCTTGCCGGCAGTGTAGAGCAGGACGCCGGCGTTGATTGCCACCGCCTGCTTCTCGGTGCGCGTGCCGTAGCCCTGGAGCAGCGCCCTCAGCCGCTCGGCATTGGCCTCCGGCCCGCCGCCGCGGATCTTCGCCAAAGGCGCCGGCGCGAAGCCGACGTCGGCGGGCGCGATGGTCAGCGTTTCCAGCGCTTTACGGTCGAGCCGCACCGCCTTGGTCTCGCCGTGCAGCGCGACCTCGTCGAGCCCGGAGCCGTGCACCACCATCGCCTTCTCGACGCCGAGCGCGGCGAGCGTGCGCGCGACCGGCTCGAGCAGCCGCTCCTCGGCGACGCCGAGCAATTGCACGCGCGGCTCGGCCGGATTCACGCAGGGGCCGAGGATGTTCATGATCGTGCGGATGCCGAGCGCGCGCCGGACAGGCCCGGCATGGCGCAGGCCGGGATGATATTGCGGCGCGAACAGGAAGCAGATCCCGGCCTCGTCGAGCGCCTGCCGGGAGGCCGCGGGCGCGCAATCGAGCTTCACGCCGAGCTGCTCGAGCACATCGGCCGAGCCGCAGCGCGAGGTGACCGAGCGGTTGCCGTGCTTGGCGACCGGCAGGCCGGCCGCGGCCGCGACGAAGGCGACCGCGGTCGAAAGGTTGATCGTGCCCGATCCGTCGCCGCCGGTGCCGCAGGAATCGGCGAAGAGATAATCGGGCCGGTCGAAGGGCAGGTCGGCGGCGCGCAGTGCGCGGGCGGCGCCGATCAGCTCCTCCACCGTCTCGCCGCGCACCTTCAGCGCGACCAGCATCGCGGCGATCGCCGGCTCGTCGAGCGCGCCGCGGACGAGCGCGCCGAACAGCAGCTCGGCCTGGTCGCGGTCGAGCGGGGCCCCCGCATAGAGCAAAGGCAGGATGTCGGCTTCGCTCTCCTGCGGCGGCGGCGCCTCGGCGGCGAGATTGGTCATGTACATCGGTCGGATTCCTGCAGCGGATGGACAAAGAAAAAGCCCGCCGGGTTGCGGCGGGCCTGGTGTCGATCAAGGGTGGACTAGGGAGTCGTCACCATCGATGCAGGCGAGCCGCGTCGGCCGAATTGCTCCGCCACCAAAGCCAGGCACGCGCCGCCGCGGCCGCAGGGGCCGGGCTCAGGGACGCAGCGATGGCGATGTGCTTGCTCATCCCCTTTAGCATCCCGATTCGGAATGGCCGCGTCAATCGCAAAGTTCGGACTTTTGTCCCGGCTGATGCGTTGGGCTGGCGATGATGCAGGACCAATTCAGCTTTCTCGCGCCCGCGGACGTACCCGAGGGCCTCGCTTATCGGCCCGATTTCCTCTCCGCCGGAGAGGAGGAGCGCCTGCTTGCGCACCTCGCCGCGCTGCCGTTCAAGCCGTTCGAATTCCACGGCTTTCTTGGAAAGCGCCAGACCGTCTCCTTCGGCTGGTCCTACAAGTTCGACGGCAGCGGCCTCGGTTCCGCGGATCCGATTCCGGACTGGCTGCTCCCGCTCCGCGCCCGCGCCGAGACCTTTGCCGGGCTCGTGCCGGGCGTGCTCGAACATGCTTTGCTGGTCAAATATGAGGAAGGCGCGGGCCTCGGCTGGCACCGCGACCGGCCGGTCTTCGGCGACGTGATCGGCATCTCCCTGCTGTCGCCGGGGCCTCTGCGTTTCCGCCGCAGGCAGAGCGAGAAATGGCAGCGCTACACCCTGACCGCCGAGCCGCGCTCGATCTACCTCCTCCGCGGCCCCTCCCGCTCGGAATGGGAGCACAGCCTGGCCCCGGTCGAGACGCTGCGTTACTCGATCACCTTCAGGACGCTCCTTTAGATCCTCCCCGTCCCGGAGAGGAGCGCAATCACGAGTAGAAGATATGCAGCCCGATGCGCGTCGTCTCGGCGAGGCGGTGGCCCCAGCTCGGCGAGACGTAATTGGCATGGTACCAGAGGCAGGAGGTCGGCAGCAGCCGGGGCGCCAGGCCCTCGACCGCAACGCGGGCGACGCCGACCGCGCGGCGCCAGGCTTCGGAGGCGCGGTCCGCCTGCGGGATACGGCCGTGATGGACGAAGGAGAATTGCGCGCGCTGGGCGACGACCTCGCACAGGCTGGACGGGAAGCGCCCGGACGCGGCGCGGTTCATCACCACTTCGGCGACCGCGAGCTGGCCCTGGAGCGGCTCGCCGCGCGCCTCGAAATAGATCGCATTGGCAAGGCAGTTCTGCTCGGCATTGCCGGTCTCGTCCGCGGCATTATCCTGCACCAGGGCGTCGAGCGCATGGGAGCCCGCCGGAGCGGCTGTGCCATCCTGGTTGAGCCCGAGCTCGCCGCCGGCGAGCATGGCCGAACCATGGTCCAGATAGGAGACGGTGGGGAGCGAAATGCCGCCCTGCCAGGCCTGCACCGGGCCCCCTTCCACCAACGCGGCGCTGGTGAAAGCCAGGGCCGCTGCGGCAACGGCCGCAGCGCGAATTTTCGAGGTCATCAACTTCCAGTTTCAATGCGGCGCAGCCACCCGGGCGGCGCGAACCGCGCCGGCCTCTTCCCACTGCTCCGTCTTGCACCGGCCGCCGGCTCTCAAAGCCCTGGCGGCACCCGCTCGTTCAACTCGATGGCCGCCACCTGATGGTTCCGGGCTGGTGAATCAAGCTTTATGCTGCGATGCAGCGATGAACCGCACGCAGCCTGGGATGAGCCGAGGAACTTCTATGCGCTCAGCGTGTGAGCGGGGTCGAATCGGCCGATGTCCGCGGTACGCCGGAGGTCAGCCGCACCGAAGCGCTCGCCACCCAGCCCGCGGCGCAGGGCCCGAGATAGTTGTGCGGCGCCGGGATCGGCCCGCCGACGCCGCAACGCTCGCTCGCCTGTCCGCCCCGGTCGTAGACGATGCCGAACCAATGCTCGTCCTGGCTGCGCGTGCAGATGAAGAATTCGGCTCCGGCCGCCAGCCGGTCGATCTCGCCGGCTTCGTCATAGGGCGCGGCCCGCACCGGCACCGGCTCGGCATTGCCGCGGTCGCGCGGCGTGCCGCGGGCGTTGCAGGCGGCGAAGCTTGGCCCGAGCTCGCCGACCCGCACCGGCGTCTCCAGCCGTTCGAGCAAATTGTTGTCGGCTTCGGCGCGCACATAAGGCGGGGTGGTCGAGCCCTGGGCGCCGTCGCGGCTTGGCGCCGGCTCGCCGCAGCCGGCCGGCAGCAGCAATGCGAGGAGAAAGAGCGCTGGCCGGGCTTTCACGATCGAGGATTTAGCCCTAGCTGTCTGCCTTTGGAACCCGTCACGCAAGCGAGGCGCGCATGGCCAGATGGCTGATGAAATCGGAGCCGGAGACCTTTTCCTGGGACGATCTCGTCCGCGACGGCAGCACCCAGTGGGACGGGGTTCGAAATTATGCCGCGCGCCAGCACCTCAAGGCGATGCAGGCCGGCGACGAGGCCTTCTTCTACCATAGCGGCAAGGGGCCGGCGGTGGTCGGGATCATGCGCGTCACCGGCACTGCGGTGCCCGACGGCGACGAGGGCGGCTGGGTCAAGGTCCCGGTCGCCCCGGTCCGCCCGCTGCCGCCGGTTACTCTCGCCGCGATCAAGGCCGAGCCCAAGCTCGCGAAGATGGAGCTGGTCCGCCAGTCGCGGCTCTCCGTGAGCCCGGTCCGCGACGAGGAATGGGATCGAATAATCGCGCTGTCCTCGACTCAGTAAACACACCCGATCGCCGCCGATCTTTTGATATTGATCCGGCCTGTCTCGCCGGTTCATACTTCTATCGAACGCGACTCGGTTGCCTTGTTCGCCCGCCGATCTTGCGTTCGGGAGGGGAAAACTTGGCGATCGGGACCCCCAATCTCCATCAGGCCGTCGAAAAGGCGCGGGCGCGCGCCGCCGGACTTGACGTAGACCTTGGCGCGCTCGCGGATTGCGTTCGCCAATCCAGGCCCGCGGCGCTGAACGACGAGGCCGACAAAAGGGAGCGCCGCGCCTTCCTCGGCAATCTCTACAGCGAGGACCGGCTGGCCAAGAAGGCCTATGAGCGCATCATCGAAGGCAATGAGCTGCAGGGAGCGAACTATCTCGCCCGCGGCGCTCTGGTCGCGCGGACCGTGCTGCGCATCGTCATCCGCGATCCGGCGGGCCGGCTGCTCGGCTACGGTTCGGGCTTCCTGATCGGCGACGACGTCCTCATCACCAACAATCATGTGCTTCCCGATTCCGGCACGGCCGGGAGCAGCCAGGCCGAGGCCTTTTACGAATATGGCCTGCTTGGCGAGGATTTGACGGTCGAGCGGTTCGCGCTTGAGCCGCAACGGCTCTTCTACACCTCGACCGATCTCGATTTCACCATTGTCGCCGTCGCGCCGTCGGCGATCGGCAGTGGCGCCGAGCTCGCCGACATCGGCTGGTTGCCGCTGATCGGCACGCCCGGCAAGGCGATGGAGGGGGAATGGTTGACCATCGTCCAGCACCCCCTTGGGGAGCGGAAGCAATTGTGCGTCCGCGAGAATCAGCTGATCAAGCGCGACACCGACGTGCTCTGGTATTCCACGGACACGCTCGCCGGCTCCTCCGGCTCGTCCGTCCACAACAATGACTGGCTGGTGGTTGCGCTCCACCACATGGGCGTTCCCGAGACGAAGAACGGAAAGTGGCAGACCATCGAGGGCCGCGACTACGATCCGGCCCGCGACGACGAGACGAAGATCAAATGGATCGCCAATGAAGGCATACGCGTGTCGCGGATCGTCGAGACCTTGCGCACCGACAATGCGATCGCGGCGCATCCGATGGTCGTCCGCCTGCTCGACGTCGGGATCGCCGACATCGGCACCCGGTTGCCGGTCATGTTCAGGGACGGCAAGGCCCCGCCGGCGCCGCTCCCGGATATGCGCCGGCCGGGGGCGCAGGCCGGCCCGCTTCCGCAACCCTCCTCCACCGCATCGACGGAGACCGATATGGCAAGGCGAACGATCACGCTCACGCTCGCGATCGACGACGACGGCAGCGTCTCGATCCAGAACCAGGGAGCCGCCGAGGCGAGCCTCATGGAGGCCGCGGCGGCCGCGCCGAAGAAGGACGTGATCGACGCGCCGGTCGATCCGGCCAAGCACTGGACGCCGAAGACGAAGGGCTACGATCCCGCGTTCCTCGGCGAGGGGAAGCTCGTCGTCAACCTCCCGGAGGTCGTCGAGGCGAAGCAGGACATCGCGCCGCTGAAGGATGCCTACGGCCACGTCTTCACGCCGGCGCAGCGCGCCGCCGGCGTGCTCGATTATATCAACTATAGCGTCGTCATGAACGCGAAGCGACGCTTCGCCTTCTTCTCCGCCGCGAACGTCAATGGCGGCATGCGCCCGCGCGTCTCCGGCCGCACGGACAACTGGCTCTTCGACGACCGCATCAGCACCGATCATCAGCTCGGCGGCAGCTATTACAAGAACGACAGCTTCGACCGGGGCCACCTGACCCGGCGCGAGGATCTGGAATGGGGCGAGACGCCCGAAGACGCGGTTCGCAGCGCCAACAACACCTGCACCTGGACGAACTGCACGCCGCAGCATTCGATCTTCAATCAGGACAAGGATCCCGATCCGGCGGTGCAACTGTGGCAGGGGCTGGAGCGCTACATCCTCGAGCAGACCGCGGCCTACAATAAGTTCAACATCCAGACGATCACCGGCCCGATCTTCGGCGCCGGCGACCCGGTCTTCCGCGACATCGCCTATCCGCTCGAATTCTGGAAGGTCGTCGTCGCCGTCGACAGCGCCGGCGAGCTGTTCGCGACCGGCTATATCTTGAGCCAGAAAGACGTCATCGCCCAATTCGGGCTCGGCGAGGCGGCGCAGGCGGTGCCGTTCGGCGCCTACGCCACCTACCAGCGCCCGATCAGCCTGATCGAGAGTGCGACCGGGCTCAAATTCACGTCCGGAGGCGCCCAGAAGGTGCCGCTGACCCAGGCCGACCCGCTTGGCGGCAAGCGCCCCGCCCGCGCGATCCGCCGGCCGCGGGTGCGAACCCAGGAAGCGTTCGGCGCGCCGCAGGACGATGCGCTGCAATCGTTCGACGACATTGTGCTGCGCTGAGGCCGGAAGAGCTGGGGGTCGCCGGCTTCCCCTAAAGCGATTTCTAGTCAGATGGCAGCATCTGACGACTCGGAAATCGCGGCCAGACAAAGACTTAGAGCGGTTGATCTGATGCAATCAGATCACAAACCGCTCTAGCCGGTGACTTCATGCCGCGAGCGAGCGATCGATAAGCGCCGCCATCCGGTCCTTGGCTTCACGAACGCCGACCACCAACGTCGGCTTCTCCTCAATGCCCGGCCTGCGCCGCCGTCCGCAGCTCCGCAAGCGTGAAGACATGGCTGTTCGCCCCTTGCGGGCGGTGGCAGGCGAGGCATTGCGCTTGGTTGAGGCCGTCGTTGCGGGCGCGCTGGGCGTTGAACACGGCGAAGTCCCAATCGCCGTTGCGGAGCAAAGCCGGGATCGCGTCGCCCCAGCCGGCGCGCGCCTCCATCGCCGCATAGCTGGCCGGCGGCGCGCCCGCGGCGGGACGGTTGACGACGACGATCACTGCCCCGTCCGGCAGCGGCCGGCCGGCGCGGGCGGCGGCGACGGCCGCCGCATTGGCATAGCGTTCGGCGACCGCCCCGTTCGTCGTCACCGTCTGGTAGAGGGTGAAGCCGTTCGGGAAATCGGCCGGGAAGGCCATGCGCGAGGGGATGGCCGGGCCGGCCGCCGCCGCATGGACGTCGCCGCCGCCGGCGGGGGGCAGGCCGTGCCAATATTCGGCGAGCGCGTTCATCTCGGCGTCGCTCAGCTGGGCCGCGATCGCCTGCATCACGTCGTTCCTGCGGGTGCCGTTCTTGAACGCCTGTAGCTGCAGGACGAGGTAGGCGGCCTGCTGCCCCGCCAGGTTGGGGACATGCTGGTTGCGGCTCACGCCGTTGGCGCCGTGACAGGCGCGGCAGGCGGTGGTATCCACTGGCGCCGCCATCGCCGGCGTGGCCGGCGTGGCCGGCGCGGTCTGCACGGCGAAAGCCCGCCCGCCGAGCGATGCGGCCGCCAGCGCCGCGGCCCCGGCCAGTGCGATCGTTCCTGTCCGCATCCTTCTTCCCCTCCAGAAGCCTGCCGGGCCGCGCGGCGCGGCCCCAAGTTCAGCGGCGCGGCCGCGATGCCCTGCGCGCCGGCACCGCCGTGACCGGCGGCACGTCCTCCACTGCCACGCGCGCGATCGTCTCATTGCCATTGGCGAAGCGCGCATTGTTGGCGGCGACGTTCGCTTCCGCCCATTGCCGCGCGAGCTCAGCGACGTCGGGATGACGGCGATCGCGGAAGATGGTGAGCCGCAGCCCTTCATTGCCGTTGCAATGCTTGCCGCCGCAGTCCGGAAACAGCATCGCCGCGCCCTCGATCTCGCCCGCGCGCGTGATGAACAGGGTCGCGCGGACGTTGCAGGCATAAGGATGGCAGGCGTCGAAGCGCAGCAGGTCCGGACCGACCGGCACCGGATCGGCCGAAGGGCCGCTCAGCATGTTGAACAATTGCTGGGTGCGGTC
>JAFAZM010000313.1 GCA_019239785.1 Sphingomonadaceae bacterium | reverse complement strand
GCGCCGCGCCGTCCGGCCCGCCCGCCGGCATCCGCGCCGGCTGCCGGCCGCAGCCCTGGCTGCGCAATTGCGTCGCGATCGGGGATGCCGCGGCGGCGATGGAGCCGCTCGAATGGGGCAATCTCCATCTCGCCCACAGCGCGATCGACCGGATCGTCTCGATGATGCCGGACCGGGATTGCGGCGCGGTCGAGCTCTGGGACTATAACCGGCAGAGCGTCGCCGAGGCGGACCGGATGCGCGACTTCCTGGTCCTCCATTACGTTGCGTCGCGCCGGCCGGAGCCCTTCTGGCAGGCTGCGGCCGCGGCGGAGCCGCCGGCCTCGCTCGCCCACACCCTCACCCTGTTCAGGTCCCGCGGCCGGCTGCCGATCTACGAGGAGGAGACCTTCTCGCGCGATTCCTGGCTGGCGGTGCTGCTCGGCCAGGGGGTAATCCCCGAACGCATCGATCCGCTGGTCGAGACCCTTCCGGCCGCCCAGGCCGACCAAGCCATGGCCAGGCTGCGCGAGACGATCTCAGCGCTCGTCCCGACGCTCCCCACCCAAAGCGATTATCTCCGAAATCTTTCGAGGCAGTCTATCCGATGAACGAACATTCGATCAGGAACATGGTGATCGTCGGCGGAGGCACGGCCGGCTGGATGGCCGCTGCCGCTTTCTCGCGATTCCTCAACAACGGCTATACCCGCATCACATTGGTCGAATCCGAGGAGATCGGCACGATCGGTGTCGGCGAGGCGACGATCCCGCCTTTGATCACCTTCAACAACATGCTCGGCATCAACGAGAACGATTTCGTCAGCGCCACCCAGGGCACGTTCAAGCTCGGCATCGAGTTCGTGAACTGGGGCGGGCTCGGCGAGCGCTACTTCCACCCGTTCGGCAATCACGGCCACGACCTCGAAGGGGTGCACTTCCACCAGCTCTATCTCCGCGAGCGGAAGCGGCGGGTGATGCAGGATATTTCGGCCTGGTCGATGTGCTCGGTCGCCGCCCAGCACGGCAAGTTCGCCCGGCCAGCGCCGGACACGAAGCCGCCTTTCGGGCATCTGTTCTACGCCTTCCAGTTCGATGCGTCGCTCTATGCGAGATACCTGCGCAACTATGCGGAGGCACGCGGCGTCACCCGGATCGAGGGCAAGATCGTGGATGCGACGCTCCGCCCGAGCGACGGCTTCGTCGAATCGGTGACGCTTGGCGACGGCCGGCAGATCGAAGGCGATCTGTTCATTGACTGCTCCGGCTTTCGAGGCCTGCTGATCGAGCAGAAGCTCGAAACCGGCTATGAGGACTGGACCCACTGGCTCCCCTGCGATCGCGCCATCGCGGTGCCCTGCGCCAATCCAGGACCCCCGGATCCGTTCACGCGTGCGACGGCGCACAGCGCCGGCTGGCAATGGCGGATCCCGCTCCAGCACCGGATGGGCAACGGCCATGTCTATTCGAGTGCGTTCATCTCCGACGACGAGGCCGAGCGGGTGCTGCTCGACAATCTGGAAGGTGCGCCCCTGCAGGAGCCGCGCCGCCTGACCTTCACCACGGGGCGGCGCAAGCAGGCCTGGAACCGGAACGTCGTCTCGCTGGGCCTGTCGAGCGGCTTCGTCGAGCCGCTCGAATCGACCAGCATCCACCTCATCCAGTCCGGCATCGCCAAGCTGATCGCGCTCTTCCCCGACAAGCGCTTCAACCCGGTCGAGCGCGGGGAATATAACAAGCAGATGCAAAGCCTCTTCGAGGACATACGCGACTTCATCATCCTCCATTACAACGCCACCAACCGCGACGATTCCGCCTTCTGGAATCAGTGCCGGACAATGAGCATTCCGGACAGCCTGGCCTGGAAGATCGAGTTGTTCCGAGCCAAGGCGCGGGTGTTCCGCGAAGGTTTCGACTTGTTCGGAACCGCGAGCTGGGTGGCGGTCATGCTCGGCCAGCATATCGTGCCGGAAGACTATGAGCCGCCGGCCGATGCGCTCGACGAAGACAGGGTCGCGGCCGCGCTCGAGCAAATGCGCTTGGGCTATCTCGAAACCGCGCAGGCGATGCCGACCCAGGCCGAGTTCATCGCCCGTTGCTGCGCCGGGCGGCCGCCCGAGGCCGAGCTCAGGCAGTTCGACTTCGGAACGATGGCGTGAGGCCCGATGCGATAGAAAGGGTCGTGATCGTCGGCGGCGGCACCGCCGGCTGGATGAGCGCGGCCGCGATCGCGCGGATCATGGGCGAGATGGACGGCCTCACCATCACCCTGGTGGAATCGGACGCGATCGGCACGATCGGCGTCGGCGAAGCGACGATCCCGCAGCTCCAGCTCTTCAACCAGATGCTCGGCATAGACGAGGACGCCTTCGTCAAGGCGACCCACGGCACCTACAAGCTGGGCATCGAATTCCGCGACTGGACGCGGATCGGCCACCGTTACGTCCATCCATTCGGTTCCTACGGCCTCGACATGAAGGGCGTGGAATTCCATCATCATTGGCTCAAAGGCCGGGCGCTCGGCGATCCGACCCCGATCGACGCTTATTCGATCTCGGCGATGGCCGGGCTGGCCTCGCGGATGTCGCGCCCGCGTCCCGACCTTCCCAATTCGCCTCTGTCGAAGATCGCCTATGCTTTCCAGTTCGATGCCGGCCTCTATGCGCGCTACCTGCGCGGCATGGCGGAATCCTGGGGCGTCAGGCGCACCGAGGGCAAGATCGTCGACGTGGTCCGGAACGGGGAGACCGGCTTCGTCGAGGCCGTCGTCCTCGAGAGCGGCGCCCGTATCGAGGGCGACCTGTTCATCGATTGCTCGGGCTTCCGCGGGCTGCTGATCGAGCAGACCCTGCAGGCGGGCTTCGAGGACTGGTCGGCCTGGCTGCCGAACGATCGCGCCATCGCGATTCCGAGTGAAAGCAGCGGCGACGAGCAGCCGCTGACCCGCGCGACCGCGCGCGCGGCCGGTTGGCAATGGCGCATCCCCCTCCAGCATCGGGTCGGCAACGGTTATGTCTATTCGAGCGCGCATATCTCCGATGACGAGGCGCTCGCCACGCTGACCGCCAACCTCGACGGCACGCCGCTCGCCGACCCCAATTTCCTGCGCTTCAAGGCAGGGCACCGGAAGCGCGCCTGGGTCAAGAACGTGATCGCCATCGGCCTCGCCGGCGGCTTCCTCGAGCCACTCGAATCGACCAGCATCCACCTGATCCAGTCAGGCATCGCCCGGCTGATGACCCTGTTCCCGACCAGGCGCTTCCCGGAGGCCGAGATCCATCGCTACAATGAGCGGACGGTGGCCGAATATGTCGATATCCGCGATTTCATCGTGCTCCATTTCAACGCGACCGAGCGCAACGACACGCCCTATTGGGACTATTGCCGCACGATGACGCCGCCCGAAGGACTCGCCTACAAATACGAGATGTTCCGCTCGAACGGCCGCATCTTCCGAGAGAATGACGAGCTGTTCACCGAGGCCAGCTGGACGGCCGTGCTGATCGGCCAGGGGCTCCAGGCGGGCGGCTACCATCCCGCCGCCGATCTGCTCCCAGACGCTGAGACGCTCAAGCGCCTCGCCCATATCAGGGAGATCGTCGCCGACACGGTGGAGAAGCTGCCGAGCCAGCGCGAGTTCCTGCGGATCAACGGCAGCGGCAGCGACGTGAGCCTGAGAAGGGCGTCTTGACCGAGCTCCCCCAGCCGAAGCCGATCCGGGACTATGAAGGCGTCGACCGCCGGCGGTTCCTGGAGGAGATCAGGCCGGCCGGGCAGCCGGCGGTGCTGCGCGGGCTCGCTCAGGACTGGCCAGCGGTGCAGGCGGCGCTTCGCTCGGACGAGGAGATCGTTGCTTATCTGAAGCGCTTCCGGGTCGAGCGGCCGGTCTGCGCGATCGTCGGCGCGCCCGAGATCGGGGGCCGCTTCTTCTATACCGACGACGTCCTTCGCTTCAATTTCGAGCGCGGCACCACCCTGCTCGATCCTTTCCTCGACAAATTGCTGCGCGACCGCGGCATCGCGTCGCCGCTCGCCATGGCAGTACAGTCGGAAATAATCCCGGAGATCATGCCGGGCTTCGAGATCGAGAATGCGATCGACCTGCTGCCGATGCCGACCGCCCCGCGCGCCTGGATCGGCAACCGCATCCGGGTCGCGCCGCATTACGACCTGATGGAGAATATCGGTATCGTCGTCGCCGGTCGACGGCGCTTCACAGTGTTTCCGCCGGAGCAGCTCGCAAATCTCTATCCAGGTCCGATCGAACTTACCCCGGCCGGCACCCCGGTGAGCATGGTCGACCTCGAGCGGCCGGACCTCGATCGTTTCCCCGGCTTCGCCGAGGCGATGACGGCGGCGCAGGGCGCGGAGTTGGCGCCCGGCGACGCCATCTATCTGCCCTTCCACTGGTGGCACGCGGTCGACTCGCTCGAGCCGGTCAATCTCTTCGTCAATTATTGGTGGAACGAGTCCCGAGCCGGGCTCGGCAATCCCTACGATGCCTTGATGCACGCGCTTTATGCCTTGCGCCATCTGCCGCCCGAGCAGCGCGACGTCTGGCGCGAGGTGTTCGACCATTATGTCTTCTGCGCCCATGGCGATCCCGCGGCGCATCTGCCGGCCCCGGCGCAGGGTGTGCTGGGGCCGCCGACGCCGGAAAGGCTGGAGCGGATGCGGGCGACCTTGGCGCAGGCGCTGGGGCGGTTTTGAGGCCGCTACGTCATCCTGACGAAAGTCAGGATCCATGAACACGGAGATGGCAGGTTCGCCAAGTCCGTGTTCATGGATCCCGGATCAAGTCCGGGATGACGTTGGCGTTACGGCCGAACCGTCAGCGTCGCGCTCCGCAGCGTCGCCGAATCCGGCCCAGACGACAATGTAAACGTCCCCGGTTCCACCACCCAGCGCATCTGCTGGTTCCACAGCGACAGATCGTCCGGCGTCAGCTCGAACGCGATGGTGCGCTGCTCGCCCGGCCGCAAGGTCACCCGCTGGAAGCGCTTGAGCTCGATCACCGGGCGGGTGATCGAGGCCTGATCGTCGCGCAGATAGAGCTGGACGACCTCGTCGCCGGCGCGGGCGCCGGTGTTGCGGACGTCGACCTCGACCCGGACATTGTCGCCGACCCGGACGGTCGGCCGCGGCAGCCGCGGCGCGGAGATGTCGAAGCTGGTGTAGCTGAGCCCGTAGCCGAACGGGTAGAGCGGCGAGGTGGTGCCGAACAGATAGCCGCGCCGCGCGGTCGGCTTGTGATTGTAGAAGATCGGCAGCTGGCCGGCGCTGCGCGCGATCGAGACCGGCAGGTGCCCGCCCGGATTGACCCGTCCGAACAGGACGTCGGCGACGCCATGGCCGGTCTCCTGGCCGAGATACCAGCCTTCGAGCAAAGCCGGCGCATTGGCGGCGAGATAATTGACCGAGAGCGGCCGCCCGTTCAGCAGGATCACGACGGTCGGCTTGCCGAGCGCGAAAATCTCCCGGGCGAGCTGGTCCTGCGGCCCGATCAGGTCGAGCGAATCCCGGTCGCCGAGATGGGAGTCCGCCCAGGCCTCGCGGCTGGTCTGCTCGTTGTCGCCGAGCACCATGACGATGACGTCGGCGTTGCGCGCGGTGGCGAGCGCCTCGGCGCGGAGCCGGTCGTTGACCTCGGGCGGGGTCAGCCGGACCTCGTCCTGCGCCCAGACATGGCCTTCGGTGATCCTTATCCCTTCGGCATAATCGACCTGGAAACGGCCCCTCCCCTCCTCCTGCAGGCCTTCGAGCACCGAGACGACATGACGGGGCACGTCGCTGTAGCCGCCGATCGGGGTGTCGCGGGCATGGGTGCCGATCACCGCCAGGCGGCCGATATGCGCGGCGTCGAGCGGCAGGGTGTTGTTCTCGTTGCGCAGCAGCACCATCGCCCGCCCAGCCGCTTCCCGCGCCAGCGCGACCGCGTCCGGCGCGGCGGTCAGCCGGTCGGCCGCGGCGGCGTCGACATAGGGATGTTCGAACAGGCCGGATTCGAACTTCATCCTGAGGATCCGGCGCACCGCCTCGTCGATCTGCGCCATCGAGATGCGGCCGGCGCGGAGCAGCTCCGGAATATGGAGATAGGCTTCGCCGTCCGGAGTCTCCATGTCGACGCCGGCATTGAGCGCGGCGGCCGCGGCGTCGCTGAGATTGTCGAACATGCGGTGCCTGGTCATCAGCTCGCGGA
>JAFAZM010000150.1 GCA_019239785.1 Sphingomonadaceae bacterium | reverse complement strand
CTGGTGATCGACGACCACCAACGTACGTCCATTCCCGGGCTCTATGCCGCGGGCGATGTCGCCAAAGGGCTCGATCAGATCAGCCACGCGATGGGCGAGGCCAGCGTCGCGGCGACGACGATCCGCAACGATCTCGCGAAGGAGCGGCCGCTGCTTCGGTAAGGATTCGGAGTTTGATGCCCCCTCCGTTCGCCCTGAGCCCGAACGGTCTGGGGCAATCCTGGAGCTTATTCGGCGAAAGCCTCGTCCACGACCAGCCGCTCCGCCTCGATCTCGATCGCAGGCTTGACCGGGACCATGAAGCGCGAGCCATCCTGCCGCTCGATCTCGACGATGTCGCCGGCGCCGAAATTCTCGACCAGCACCGCCGTGCCGAGCAGCCTTCCGCCGGCGGTGACGCAGGGCAGGCCGATCAGGTCAGCATGATAATATTCGCCGGGCGCCAGCGGCGGCAGCGCCGAACGTGAGACGGTCAGGACAGTGCCGCGCAGCCCCTCGGCCGCGTTGCGGTCGCAGATCTCGGCGAAGCGGGCGATCGCCCCGCCGCCGCCCGGCCGCACCGACTTCAGGGTCAGCGCGCGGCCATCGGCGAAGAAAGCCTTGTGCCGCTTCAGGCTGTCCAGCCCCTCCGCGAACAGCTTCAGGCGCACCTCGCCGCCGACGCCGTGCGCGCCGGCGACGGCAGCGAGGGTGACCTGTCGCTCCGACAATTATTCGGCCTGCTCGGCTTTCTCGGCGCCCTCTTCCGGAGCGGCTTCCTCGGCGCCCTCGGCCGGCGCCTCGGCGGCCTCGGCCGTCTCCGTGGCTTCGGCGGCCGGCGCAGCCTCGTCCGCGCCTTCGGCCGGAGCCTCGGCGGACTCGCCTTCATTGGCAGCCTCGTCGGCGGACGTAGCTTCGTCGGCGGGCGCTTCTTCGGCAGCCGGCTCCTCGCCGGCAGGCGCGTCGGCTTCGGCCGGAGCCGCATCCTCGGCGGTCGGCTCTTCCTCAGCGGCCGGAACTTCCTCGGCGGCAGGCGCCTCCTCGGCGGCCGGGGCTTCCTCAGCGGCGGCCTCGGCCGGCGCGGCCTCTTCGGCAGCGGCTTCGGCCGGAGCCTCTTCCTCGGCCGGCGCGGCGGCGGCTTCGGCGGCCTCGGCGGCCTTGCTCGCCCGCTCCTCGGCGCGCTCCTTCGCCTTCTCGCCCGGCTCGCCCTTGTTCGGGTTGCTGCGGGCCGGACGCTCCTTGATGCCGGCGGCATCGAGGAAGCGCAGCACGCGGTCCGACGGCTGCGCGCCGACGGAGAGCCAGTGGCGGATGCGGTCGGCGTCGAGCTTCACGCGCTCTTCGCTGTCCTTCGGCAGCAGCGGATTGTAGCTGCCGACCCGCTCGATGAATTTGCCGTCGCGCGCGTTGCGCGCGTCCGCGACGACGATCTTGTAATAGGGCCGCTTCTTCGCGCCGCCCCTGGAAAGCCTGATTGCAACTGCCATTTCATATTTCCTTTCTGAAACTTGTCTCTATCTCTTGAAATTTCCTGGAAAGCCCGAAGAGCCGCCGAGCGGCGGCAGGCCGCCCGGCCCGCCGGGTCCGCCCATGCCGCCGAGCCCCCCCATGCCGCCGAAGCCGCCCCCCCCGCCCCCGCCGAACAGGGCGCCCAGCTTGCCGAGCCCGCCCATCTTGCGGAGCTTCTTCATCGCCGTGGCCATCTCCTGGTGCATCTTCAGCAGCCGGTTGACCTCCTGCACCGTCGTCCCCGAGCCGTTGGCGACGCGGATCTTGCGCTTGGCGTTGAGCAGCTCGGGCTTGGCCCTCTCCTTCGGAGTCATCGAGCTGATGATCGCGTCGAGCCGGCCGAGCACATTGCCCTCCAGCACGCCGCTCTCGTTGATCTGGGCCTTCATCTTGCCGATGCCCGGCAGCATCGAGGCGAGCGCGCCGATCCCGCCCATGCGCTGCATCTGCTGAAGCTGGGCGCGCAGATCGTTGAGGTCGAACTGGCCCTTGGCCATCTTGCGGGCGAGCGCCTCGGCCTCCTCGGCCTTGATCGTCTCCTGCGCGCGCTCGACCAGGGAGACGACGTCGCCCATGCCGAGGATGCGGCCGGCGACACGCTCCGGATGGAAGGGCTCAAGCTTGTCGATCGCCTCGCCCGTGCCGGCGAACTTGATCGGCCTGCCGGTGACCGCGCGCATCGACAGAGCGGCGCCGCCGCGGGCGTCGCCGTCCATCCTGGTGAGGATGACGCCGGTCAGATCGATCTGGTCGCTGAAGCTCTTGGCGACGTTCACCGCATCCTGGCCGGTCATCGCATCGGCGACAAGCAGGACCTCCTGCGGAGCGGAGACTTGGGCGACCGCCTTCATCTCGTCCATCAAGGCCTGGTCGACGTGGAGGCGGCCCGCGGTGTCGAGCATGAGGATGTCGTAGCCCTGCAGGCGGGCGGCGTTCAGCGCGCGCCGCGCAATGTCGACCGGCGCCTGGCCGGGGACGATCGGCAGGGTGGCGACCTCCGCCTGGCGGCCGAGCACGGCGAGCTGCTCCTGGGCGGCCGGGCGGGCGACGTCGAGCGACGCCATCATCACCTTCTTGCGGTCCTTCTCGGTGAGGCGCTTGGCGAGCTTGGCGGTGCTGGTCGTCTTGCCCGAGCCCTGCAGGCCGACCATCATGATCACCGCGGGCGGCGTAGTCGCGAGATCGAGCTCCGCTTCCTGCGCGCCAAGCATCTCGACCAGGGCGTCGTGGACGATCTTGACGACCTGCTGCCCGGGCGTGACCGAGCGCAGCACCTGCTGGCCGACCGCCTGCTCGGTGGCGCGGTCGACGAACTCTCGGACCACCGGCAAAGCGACGTCCGCCTCGAGCAAGGCGACCCGCACCTCGCGCATCGCGCCGCGCACGTCGGCCTCGGTGAGCGCGCCGCGGCCGCGCAGGCGGTCGAACACGCCGCTCAGACGATCGCTCAGGCTCTCGAACATGCTCTTCTCCAGGTCCACCAACGCAAAAGTCGTCCAAACGCAAAACGCCGGCGGGCGAAACCTCGCCGGCCAGCGTGCGCACTTGGCGCTTCGACACTCACCCGTGATCGGGATGACGCGCACATAGCGACGACGGCCCGCTCTGGCAAGGCGGCGCCGGCGCGCGAAGCTGCCGGCGCTGCGGAAAGGCACCGCCGGCGCCGTCTTTGAGGCAGCCCGGCCGTTCAGCCTTCAGCCAGCCGGGCAGGTTTAGGGGCGCGACGCGCAGGGAATTCACGACAGTGGCGAAGCCGATTTTTCTGGATCCGACGGGACGCCGCGGACGGTGGACGGGACGTTCGCTGGCCGCGCTCGTCTTGTTCGTGCTCGCGGCCGCCGCGGTGCTCGCCTTCACCATCATCGAAGTGCCCGTCCCCGCGCCGCTGCCGCTGCGCATGGAGCAGGGCCGGCACGGGCTGATGGACCGGATCGCCGGAGCCGGCGGAGCGGCGCGGTCGGTGTTCGGCCATCGCTGGCTGCCGCCCTCGCCGCGCGGCGGCGCCACCGGCCGGCAGGTGGTGAGCGGCTTCTACGTGCCTTGGGACGAGGCGAGCCGCGCCTCGCTCACCGCCCATGTCAACGAGCTGGACTGGGTGATCCCGGCCGCCGCCTTCCTGACCGGCCCGCAGCACCAGCTCGACGTCGAGCCCGATCCCGCCTTCGACGCGATCATCGCCGGCGCCCAGCGGCGGCCGCTCGTCCTGCCGATGGTGCAGAACGCGCGCAACGACCATTGGGACGGACCCGGCCTCGCCGCGGTGCTGCACGATCCGCGGGCGAGCGCGCAGCTGCTCGACAGGCTCGAGGCGATGGTCGCCGCACGGCATGGCGCCGGCATCGTCTTCGACTTCGAAGAACTTCCCGCCTCCGCGCAGCGCGACTATCTGCGCTTCCTCGCCATCGCCAACCGGCGCTTCGATGCGCGCGGCTGGAGCGTCTCGATGGCGGCGCCGGTCGGCGACCCCGACTGGAACCTCGCCGCCTACGCCCATGTCGTCGATAAGATGTTCCTGATGCTCTACGACGAGCATTGGGGCGAAGGCGATCCCGGGCCGATCGCGTCGCAGGGCTGGTACGTCCGCCGCCTGCAGGAGGCGGTGCGCGCGGTCGGCGCCGACAAGGCGATCGCGACCATCGCCAATTACGGGTACAATTGGGCTGCCGGCCAGCCGGCCGAGGCGCTGACCGTCGAGGAGGCCTGGCTGACCGCGCGCGAGAGCGAGGCGATGCCGCGCTTCGATCCGGTCAGCGGCAATGCCAGCTTCGACTATGAGGAGGAGGACGGCCAGACCCACCATGTCTGGTTCCTCGACGCGGCGAGCGCCTGGAACGAATTGCGCGCCACGCATATCGAAGGCGTCGCCGGCGTGTCGCTCTGGCGGCTGGGCAGCGAAGATCCGGGAATCTGGGCCGATTTCGCGAGCTTCAACCAAGGCCAGCCGCCGAATCTCGCGACCCTAACCTCGCCCGGTCCGGCCGACGTCGAGGGCTCGGGCGAGATATTGCGGATCGAGGCGACGCCGACCGAGGGGTCCCGGACGATCGCCGCGGACAGACTCGGCCTGATCCGCGGCGAAGAATACCGCACCCTGCCCTCGCCCTACGTCGTGCGGCGGACCGGCTATCGGCCGGGCCTGGTCTCGCTCACCTTCGACGACGGGCCCGACCCCGACTGGACACCACGCATCCTCGACGTGCTGCGCGAGAAGCATGTGCCGGCGACCTTCTTCGTCGTCGGCGAGAATGCGCTCGCCCATCCCGGCCTGCTCAACCGGATCGTCGAGGAGGGGCACGAGCTCGGCAACCACAGCTACACCCACCCCAATTTCGCGAACATCTCCGAGGGCGAGGCGCGGCTGGAGCTGAACGCGACCGAGCGGCTGGTCGAGGCCTATACGGGACGCGGCATGCGACTGTTCCGCGCGCCCTATTTCGGCGACGCCGAGCCGACCACAGGCGACGAGCTGCAGCCGGCGCTGATCGCGCAGAACAGCGGTTATCTGAATGTCGGCCTTCATGTCGATGCCGAGGACTGGCAGCAGCCCGGCGTCGACGCGGTCGTCGCGAACACCGTCAACGGCGTGCTGGCCGGCAACGAGGAACGCTCGGGCCAGATCGTCCTGCTCCACGACGGCGGCGGCGACCGGGCGCAGACGCTGGCGGCCCTGCCGCGGATCATCGACGAGCTGCGCGCGCGCGGCTTCCGCTTCGTGCCGACGGCCGAGCTGGCCGGTCTCACCGACGCGCAGGTGATGCCGCGGGTCGAAGGCACCGACCTGCTCGCGGTCCGCGCCGACGTCGCCATCTTCATCCTGCTCGCCGGCCTCAGCGTGCTGCTCTCGGCCCTGTTCAGCATCGCCATCGTGCTCGGCATCGCCCGCTCGCTGAGCCTCACCGCGCTTGCGCTCCGCGCCCGGCCGGACGAGCCGCCGGCGGCATCGCCGGACAGCCTGATCTCAGTGCTGATCCCAGCCTTCAACGAGGCGCGGGTGATCGAAGCCTCGGTCCGCCGGGTGCTCGCGAGTCGCGACGCGGCGCTCGAGGTGATCGTCGTCGATGACGGTTCGAGCGACGGCACGAGCGCGATCGTCGCCAGCGCCTTCGCGGACGAGCCGCGGGTGCGTCTGCTCACCCTCTCGAACGGCGGCAAGGCGCGGGCGCTGAACCAGGGGCTGGCGCTCGCCAAAGGCGAGATCGTCGTCGCGCTGGACGCCGACACCCAGTTCGAGCCCGAGACGATCGCGCGCCTGGCCCGCTGGTTCGGCGACCCCGCAATCGGTGCCGTCGCCGGCAACGCCAAGGTCGGCAATCGGGTGAACCTCGTCACCCGCTGGCAGGCGGTCGAATATGTCACGGCGCAGAATCTGGAGCGCCGCGCGCTTGCCGGGCTCGGCGCGATCATGGTCGTGCCGGGCGCGGTCGGCGCCTGGTGCCGCGCGGCGCTCGACGCGGTCGGCGGCTTCCCGATCGACACGCTCGCCGAGGACCAGGACCTCACCATCGCGATCCAGCGCGCGGGCTGGCAGGTCGCCAACGATCCCGAGGCGGTCGCCTGGACCGAGGCGCCGCAAAGCTTCCGCGCGCTCGCCAGGCAGCGCTTCCGCTGGTCGTTCGGCACGCTGCAATGCCTGTGGAAGCATCGCCGCGCGCTGCGCGAGGGCCGGCCGCGCGGGATCGCACTGATCGGCATCCCCCAGGCCTGGCTGTTCCAGATCCTCTTCTCCCTGGTCTCGCCGATGATCGACCTCGCTCTGGTGCTGAGCATCGTCATGACCTGGACCCGGGTGCAGCAGCACGGCTGGGCGCAGACCCAGACCGACGTCGGCTGGATGGCCTTCTTCTGGCTGCTCTTCGTCGGCGTCGACCTGCTTTGCGGCTGGATCGCCTTCCGCATGGACAGGAGGGAAAGACGCTTCCCCGCCTTCCTGCTGATCGCCCAGCGCTTCGTCTACCGCCAGCTGATGTACGGCGTCGTCATCAAGGCGGTGGCCGCAGCGCTACGCGGCCGCCTGGTCGGCTGGGGCAAGCTGGAGCGCACCGGCAAGGCGGTGGCCCCGGCAGCGGCCTGAGCTGCCGAGGCGGGCAAGCCGCTCCCCCATTGCCGGTCCCGAGTGCAGGCCCTAGATCGCGGCCAGCATGACCCGCTTCCACAAGATGCACGGCCTCGGCAACGATTTCGCCATTTTCGACGCGCGCGAGGGCGCGGTGGCGATGGATGCAGCGCGGGCGCGGGCGATCGCGGACCGGCATACCGGCATCGGCTGCGACCAGGTGATCCTGCTGGAGCCCTCCGATGTCGCCGACGTCCGGATGCGGATCTGGAATGCGGACGGTGGCGAGGTCGAGGCCTGCGGCAATGCGACGCGCTGCGTCGCCTTACTCGGCGCTACGACGATCGAAACCAGGGGCGGCATCCTGAACGCCGCCGCGAACGGCGCTTCGGCGACGATC
>JAFAZM010000406.1 GCA_019239785.1 Sphingomonadaceae bacterium | reverse complement strand
GCGCCGGATCCTTCACCTCCTCGACGGCGGTGAAATTGTCGGAGAAATAATAGCAGCCCTCGCAGAGCAGGTTGCAGCGGGTGGCGACCTCGTAGAATGCGGGCTTGCGAAAGGCCCGCACCACCTGCTTCGCGTCTTCATAGGCCTGCGCCGCCCGCGGCGATTGCTCGAGCAGCAATCGCAGGCGCGAGGCCCTGGCTCGTCGATCCGACATCCAACACGACTCCTACTCGGCGAACCCCTATCAAAGCCGGCGGCGCGAATCTCGCCCTATTTGGCCGGGCGGCGAGATACTCGCCGCTCCCCCGGCCGAACAGCCCGGCGGCGCCGGCGGCAGCACGTGGTGGGCGCGCAGGTCCGCGCCCATCTGGCGAGAGAATAAGGGGGCGCCCCAGCGATTGAGGTGCATCGGATCCCTGAACAATTCGGCGTGGCCGGAGAGCGGCAGGGACCAGTAATTCGCGATCACCGCGCCCCGGTTCGCGAGCCGGCGGAGGATCTGGCCGAATTCGGCAACCTCGCGCGGCATCTGGGCGAGCGTCGCGGTCCGGGTCGCCTCCGGATTCGGCGGCACCACGAGGATCATGACGCCGCCCTGGGCCCGGATGCGCGCGTTCAATGCCTGCAGCGCCGCTTCGGCGCGGGCGGCGATGTCGGGATCGTAATAGAGCATCGCCCGCAACGCCTGCCTGCGCTCGCTCGCCTCCTCGGCCGCGTTCGCCGCCGAGGCGGCGGCGGAGAGGCGAAGGCCCGTTACCTCAAGCTCGGTCTCGCTCCGGCCGCCCATTCCGAGCAGCCTTTTGGCGCGACCGAAATATGGCGACCAGGCGGCCGAGCCGAGCGACGGCGCGGCAAAGGCGATGAAGGCCTGGCGCCAGTCGCCGCCGATCAGGCGATGCTCGCCGAGCGCGAACATCGCCCGGTAAAGGTTGCGGCGCGGCCTGGTCACCTCGGCGGCCTGGGAGCCGTTGTCGACGAGCTGGGAGGTCGGCGACGCCTCGACGAACCAGTAGCGGGGCGGATTGGGCCGATCGAGGATGAGGTCGCCGAGGGCCGCAACCTCGAACAGGTCCTGCGCGCCGTGATAGAAGGGCACCCCGTCGACGCACAGGGCGCGAAAGTCGATCGCATAAGCGGACGAGCCGCCGAGCAGGACCGCCTGGTGCCCGGGGACCCGCGCCAGCGTGCCGGTGATCTCGTCGACCTCGGCATGCGACTCCGCCGGCAGCTGATTGATCCAGTTGAGCAGGGCCAGGAGGAGCAGGCCGAGGGCGAAGAAGGTCAGGATCGCTTTCATGGTGCGTGCCGGTCAGAATTTGAAATAGATGAACTGGGCGGTGCCGAAGGCTCCGAAGACGAAGATGCAGGCGATCAGCGCATAATAGAAGGACCAGGCGATCGGCCGGCCGCGGGCTGCAAGCCGATCGAACACCGGGCGCCGCACGTCGAACCATTGGTAGATTTCGAGCGCGACGATGCCGAGCAGGGCGAACAGGATCGCCGGCTGCAGGAGGCCTGCGCCCGTCAGGTCGAGCGGCGCGGAGACGAGCTGAAGCGGCAGGCGGCCCATCTGGCGCCACATCTCCATCGCGTCCCGCCAGGTCGGCGCATTGACCAGCGAACCGAGCAGGACGAGGAACAGCCAGAGCACCAGCCGGTTGGCCATGTTCTTGGCGATGTCGCTCTGCCGCTCGCTCATGCCCAGACGAGCGAAGATCGCGTCGGCCGTCCGCCCGATGCGGCGGTTCCGGCGCACGGCGCCTTCGGCGACCATCAGCAGGCCGGCGACCACGCCCGAGCCAAGCCAGGTCCAGGCGGCGCCGTGCCAGAAGGAGATGATGACGATCGTCAGGATCGTCGCCAGCGGCCTGCGCCAGCGGCCGCGCGCGCCGCGCGCGATCGGCAGATAGACATAGTCCCGGAACCAGTTGGTGACCGTGATGTGCCAGCGCTGCCAGAACTGGCTGATCGAGACCGCCGCCAGCGGCCGGTGGAAATTCTCCGCGAGCCTGATTCCGAGGATCAGGCTGGAGCCGATCGCGATGTCGGCATAGCCGGAGAGATCGGCATAATAGCGATAGATGCTGCCGAAGGAGATGGCGGTGACGATCAGCGGCGAGTAATCGGCCGGATGGGCCATGACCTGCGGCACGAACATGGCCAGCCGGTCCGCAATCACCAGCTTCTTGAAGAAGCCGATCAGGATCAGCGCACCGCCGGCGGCCGCGCGCCGGGCCTCGAAGCGATGCTCCTCGCGCAATTGCGGCAGGATGCGCGTCGCCCGCTCGATCGGGCCGGCGAGCAGCTGGGGAAAGTACATCACGTAGACCGCGAAATAGCCGAGGTGCCGTTCGGGCTGCTGGCGGCCGCGATAGACGTCGATGACATAGCCAAGGGTCTGGAAGGTGTAGAAGGAGATGCCGAGCGGAAGCAGGATCTCGACGGGGGTGAAGCCCTCCGGACGGGTGAAGGCGAGCCAGGTGTTCGCGGCGAGCGCGAAATATTTGAAGAAGAGCAGCATGCCGAGGTTGGTCGTCAGGCTGACCGCAAGCAGGGCGCGCTTCAGATTACCGGGACGCACCGACGGCATGGTGCGCGCGACGAGATAGTCGACGCAGGTCGTCAGCCAGAGCAAGGGCAGGAACTCGAACCGCCAGCTCGCATAGAAGAGGTTGCTCGCGAGCAGCAGCAGCGCCCAGCGCCAGCGGTGCGGCGTCGCGAAATAGAACAGGACGACGAGCGGCAGGAACAGCAGATAGTCGAGCGAATGGAAGCTCATCTCCGGTCGCCGGTTCCGGCTGTCATGCCAGCGGCCGGGCGAGCAGCGGCGCCTCGCCTTCGGGCCGGAGCACCCAATCGACGCGGCAGTCCAGCGCCCGGCCGGGGACCGGCGCGAGCGCGAAGCGCGCGACGATCAGCCGCACGGCGAGGACGAGCTCGACCAGGGCGAAGCTCGCGCCGATGCAGCCGCGCGGCCCCGCGCCGAACGGGAGCAGCATCGTGCGCCGCGCCTGCTCCCCGGCCTTGCCGAGAAAGCGCTCCGGGCGGAACGAGTCCGGCGCCGGCCACCACAGCCGGTTGCGGTGCATCGCATACATGCTGAGCACAGCGGTGAAGCCGGCGCCGATCGTCGCTCCCGCCACCTCGAGATCCACGGTGACGTCGCGGATGAGGTGCATGATCGGCGGGTAGAGACGCAAGGTCTCGAGGATCAGCGCATTCGCGAGCGGGGCGGCGCCGGGGCCGGCGTCGCTGCCGGCGGCACGCGCTTCCTCGCGCACCTGCTGCTGGATTTCGGGATGGTGCGCGAGCAGCCACAGCGCCCAGCCCAAGGTCGCGGTCACATTGTCGTGCCCGGCGTGAAGGAAGAGCAGCATCGTGTTGAAATCGGCGGCCTCGTCGCGCGCATCGCCGAGATCCGCAGGCCCGCGGCCGGCATAGCCCCGGTCGAGCGCCCGTCGCGCCAGCGGGCGCAGGTCCGCGAGATGCTCGACCAGGGTGCCGGTGCGGTGCGCGTCGATCGTCAGCGCGGCCGCCTCGACGACCGGATCCGGCCCCCCCGCCGCCTCGCTTTCGCTCGCGAAGAAGCAGCGCCACAAGGAATCGAGCGCGAAGCGCCGGGCGTCGCGCAGGAGGTCGATCGGCGCATCGGGGCCGGCTGCGGCCCATTCGTCCATGATCCGCATGCAGGCGCGCCGCATTCGCGGCGCCATCTCCAGCGAGTAAGCGGTGGTGAGCGGCTGCGCGATTTCCTTCCGTTGCCGGCGCCAGTCGAGCCGGTCGCCGCGGATCAGATTCTCGCCATAGGCGGCGCCGAGGATCCGGTCGTGGAGCCGCGCCCGCGGGAATTGGTCGCCGCGGTTGAGCAGGATCCGGGTGACGGTCGCCGGCTCCGCGATCAGTGCGATCCGGGTGCTTCCCGCGCGCGCCTCCAGCGCCGCCCGCTCGACGATCGCCGGCGGCCAGTAACGCATCGGCTCCCGCAAAACCTTGCCGAGACCGGGAAACAGCAAGGGCTCCCGGCCGGAAAATTCGAGCCGGGGTGGACTGAATTCCATCGTCTCTCGCATCAGGATGTCGGCCCCTCATTGAACAGCAGGCCGGCCGTGACAAGAGCCCCGCTCCGCGGGGTCCGGATTTTCCGTGGACGAGCGCGTCTTTACCGAAACTTTGTCAATTTATCCGACAGTGCGCACCATGTCGGAGACGCTTACACCTCTCTCTCAGCGGCGGCGGGCTGCGGCGGCGTGATCCGGCTGTTCAAACATTATGTGCCCTATGCGGTGCTGCTGCTCGGCCTGATCGACTTCGTCCTGCTGATGGCGGCGGCGCAGGCGGGCTGGGCGCTGCGGCTGTGGCAGGTCACCGGCGCGCTCGATGCGGATGCGGCGCGATTGCCGAACATGTTCGCCTTCGCGGTCACGGTCGAGGCGGCGATGGTCGCGGTCGGCGTCTACGGGATGCAGGCGATCCGCTCGGTCCGCTTCGCGGTGGCGCGGCTGATGGTCGCGGTGATGCTCGGCATCATCCTCCTCTCCCTGGTCTTCTTCGTGGTGCCGCCGGTCAGCTTCTGGCGCTCCAGCCTGCTCTACGCGATGTGGCTCGGCCTGATCGCGATGACGGTCGTGCGCATCCTCGCCCGCGACCTGCTCGGCGGCGAGCGCTTCAAGCGTCGGGTGATGGTGCTTGGGGCCGGCGCGCGGGCGGCGCGGATCGAGGCGCTCGCCAACTCCAGCAACGCCGGCTTCGCCGCGGTCGGGTTCGTCGCGATGAACGACGGCGCCGTCGCCGTCTCGCAGGCGGTCAACCGCGATGCGATCCCGAGCCTGCCCGACCATCTGCTCGGCCTCGGCGCCGGCGAGGTCGTGCTCGCGCTCGAGGAAAGGCGCAACGCGCTGCCGCTCAACGACCTGCTCAAGATCAAGACGACCGGCGTCCAGGTCCACGATTTCTCCTCCTTCATCGAGCGCGAGACGGGCCGGGTCGATCTCGACAGCCTCAATCCCTCCTGGCTGATCTTCTCGGACGGCTTCTCGGCCGGGCAGCGGCTGTCGCGGATCGCCAAGAGGCTGTTCGACGTCGCCGCCAGCCTGCTGCTGCTGCTGCTCACCTTCCCGCTGATCGCGCTGACCGCGCTGGCGGTGGTGCTCGAGAGCAAGGGACCCGCTTTCTACCGGCAGCGGCGAGTGGGTCTCT
>JAFAZM010000394.1 GCA_019239785.1 Sphingomonadaceae bacterium | reverse complement strand
GGCCTCGTCCGGGGTGATCGTCGCGCATTTGACGCCGACGCCGTGCTGCTTGATCGCCTCGGCGGACTCGACCGTCACCCGGTCGTCGGTGGCGTCGCGATTCTCCATGCCGAGGTCGAAATAGAGAAGCTCGATGTCGAGATAGGGGAGGATCAGCCGCTCGCGGATCCATTGCCAGATGATGCGGGTCATCTCGTCGCCGTCCAGTTCGACGACGGGGTTCTTCACCTTGATCTTGGCCATGCGGAACGCGCTTTCGTTGGGAGGGGAGTTCGGCCGCGGCTCTAGAAGCTGGCGGTCGGCCGATCAACCGGGGCTTCCGGTTGTCACGGTCGGCGGCCGCGCGTAAGGGCTTGCCCCCATGACCTCGCTCGAAAAGCCGGACCTCGTCACCACCAACGTGCGCTACCGGATGCCCGCCGTGCACCCGGAGGGCCGCAAGTTCGTGGTCATCGCGGTCGCGATCGCCGCTTTGTTCTGGTTCGTGATCGACTGGGACTGGCTCGGCTGGATCATGGCCGGGGTGAGCCTGTGGGTCGCCGCCTTCTTCCGCGACCCGATCCGCACGACGCCGAAGGGCGAGGGGCTGGTGATCGCGCCGGCCGACGGCATGGTGACGATGATCGCCGCCGTGCCGCCCCCTCCTGAGCTCGCCGGCGACGACCTGCTCGGCACCGAGCCGATGACGCGCGTGTCGATCTTCATGTCGGTGTTCGACGTCCACATCAATCGCGCGCCGATCACGGGGGAGGTGAAGAAGGTCGCCTATATCGCCGGCAAGTTCCTCAACGCCGATCTCGACAAGGCCAGCGAAGACAATGAGCGGCAGCATTTCCTCGTCGAGGGCGCCGACGGGACGCGGATCGGCTTCACCCAGATCGCCGGCCTGGTGGCGCGGCGCATCGTGCCCTGGGTCAAGGCGGGCGACCATGTCGCCGCCGGGCAGCGCGTGGGGCTGATTCGTTTCGGGAGCCGCGTCGACGTCTATCTGCCGGCGGGCACCTCGTCGCGGGTGCTGCTCGGCCAGCGCACCATCGCCGGCGAGACGATCGTCGCCAAGATCGGCGACGGCGCGGCGATCGAGGGCGTCGCCCAGTGAAGGGGCCCCGCCGCGAGGGGCGGGGGATACCGCTGCGAGCCGTCGTACCCAACGCGGTGACGGCGCTGGCCCTGTGCTCCGGCCTCACCGCGATCCGCTTCGCGATCGGGGAGCAATGGGAGAAAGCGGTCTGGTTCATCCTGCTCGCCGCCGTGCTCGACGGCATGGACGGGCGGATCGCGCGCATGCTCAACGGGGCGAGCCGGTTCGGAGCCGAACTCGATTCGCTCTCCGACGTGATCGCCTTCGGCGTCTCGCCGGCGATCATCCTCTATCTGTGGAGCCTGCAATATTGGCCCCGCTTCGGCTGGATCTTCGCGCTCGCCTACGCGGTCTGCATGGCGCTGCGCCTGGCGCGGTTCAACGCGATGATCGATTCCCAGGAGCAGCCGCACAAGTCCGCCGGCTTCCTGACCGGCGTCCCGGCGCCCGCCGGAGCGGGGGTCCTGCTCCTCCCCATCTATCTATGGCTGGCCAGCGACCGGGCGTGGGCGTGGGCGCAGGACTGGCGGCTGGTGGCGCCCTGGGCGGCGATCGTCGCCTTTCTAGCGATTTCGAGCCTCGCCACTTTCTCCTGGACCTCGTTCCGCCTGCGCCGGCACGTCCGGCTCGAGGCGATCGTCGTCATCGCTCTAGTGGGAGGGGCGCTGTTCACCGCGCCCTGGGAGACGTTGAGCGCCGCCGTGCTCCTTTACGTGGCGACGCTGCCGTTCAGCGTGGCGAGCTACGCCCGGGTCAGAAGGCAGCGCGCCGCAGCACCGTCGCATGGACGGGAGCCGCCGCAGCCCGCGTGACCGGGACGATCCGGTGGTAGGCGGAGCGGCCGAACTCGCCGCGCAGCGCCATCAGGATCTCGGTCCAATAGGCCCGCACGGTCATGTGGACGGTCACCGCCGCCGCGAGGAGCGCGAGGGTGAAAAACGTCGCCGCTGCCAGGTAGGTCACGACTTATCCCCTTTATTATCCACAGCTTGCAGAACGCGGTGCTGCGGCGTTTGATCCATATCATGCTGATGAAGAACAATGTTCATGATTCGTTCTATTCTGTCAACGCTTGATTTTCGCTGCTGCCGCCCCTAAGTGCGCGCCCATCCCACATGCAGGGCCACCATACCGGTGCCCACCTGAGCTTCGGCAAAGGCGGGTTCTCGGCTCTGCAGAGGAACAACCGGAAGGAGAAACCACCATGGCGTCCAACGCCACGACGTCGACTGGCGTCAGCATGCAGGCCCTGCTCGAGGCCGGTGCGCATTTCGGCCACCAGACCCACCGCTGGAACCCGAAGATGAAGCCCTACATCTTCGGCGAGCGCAACGGCGTTCACATCATCGACCTGTCGCAGTCCGTGCCGCTGTTCGCGCGCGCGCTTGACTTCGTCCGCCAGACCGTCGCTGCCGGCGGCAAGGTGCTGTTCGTCGGCACCAAGCGCCAGGCGCAGGAGCCGATCGCCGAAGCGGCGCGCCGGTCCGGCCAGCATTTCGTCAACCACCGCTGGCTGGGCGGCATGCTCACCAACTGGAAGACGATCTCGGGCTCGATCAAGCGCTTCAAGAGCCTCGAGGAGCAACTCAGCGGCGACACCGCCGGCCTCACCAAGAAAGAGGTCCTCCAGCTGACCCGCGAGCGCGACAAGTTCGAGCTGTCGCTCGGCGGCATCCGCGACATGGGCGGCCTTCCCGACGTCATGTTCGTCATCGACGCCAACAAGGAAGAGCTGGCGATCAAGGAGGCCAACGTGCTCGGCATTCCGGTCGTCGCGATCCTCGATTCGAACGTCAGCCCGCAGGGCATCGCCTTCCCGGTGCCGGGCAACGACGACGCCAGCCGCGCGATCCGCCTCTATTGCGACGCGATCGCCGACGCGGTGCTCGCCGGCAAGTCCGGCGGTGCGGCGAGCCGTGGCGAAGACATCGGCGCGATGGACGCCCCGCCGGCCGAAGCGGCGCTCGCCGAGGCCTGAGCAGGTCAGGGTGGCAGGACGCGCCCCGCGTCCCCACCTTCGCCACAACCCACTCAAACCCCTTCCGCCCGGCGGGAGGGGAGACAAAGGATATGAGACATGGCTGAGATCACGGCCGCGACCGTCAAGGAACTGCGCGAGCGCACCGGCGCCGGCATGATGGACTGCAAGAAGGCACTCGGCGAGACGAGCGGCGACATGGAAGCGGCCATCGACTGGCTGCGCACCAAAGGCCTCGCCGCCGCCGCCAAGAAGGCCGGCAGGCAGGCCGCGGAAGGCCTCGTGGGCGTTGCGGTCCGCGGCACCCGCGGAGCCGTCGTCGAGGTCAACTCGGAGACGGATTTCGTCGCCAAGAACGAGCAGTTCCAGGATTTCGTTCGCACAGTGTCGCAGCTCGCGCTCGACACCGGCAGCGAAGTCTCGGCGCTCGCCTCGGCGGCGTGGCCGGCTGGCGGCACGGTCGAGGAGAAGCTGACCGCGAACATTGCGACCATTGGCGAGAACCAGTCGCTGCGTCGCGCGGCGATCCTCGAGGTCGGGGACGGCGTCGTCGTGTCCTACGTCCACAACGCGGTCTCGGCCGGCCTCGGCAAGATCGGCGTGCTCGTCGCGCTCGAATCGACCGGCGACAAGGCTGCGCTCGAGACGCTCGGCAAGCAGCTCGCCATGCATATCGCTGCGGCCAACCCGCTCGCGTTGCGCGGCGAGGATCTCGATGCCGACCTGGTCGAGCGCGAGCGTTCGATCGCGTCCGACAAGGCCAAGGAGAGCGGCAAGCCCGACAACATCGTCGAGAAGATGGTCGAGGGCGCGATCGCCAAGTTCCGCAAGGAGATGGCCTTCCTCTCGCAGCTGTTCGTGATGGACAACAAGACCAAGGTCGAGGACGTCGTCGCGAGCCATGCCAAGCAGGTCGGCGCGCCGATCCAGGTCGCGGGCTTCGTCCGCTTCCAGCTCGGCGAGGGCATCGAGAAGAAGGAAAGCGACTTCGCCGCGGAAGTCGCCGCCGCCTCGGGCGTCGGCAAGGCCGCGTAAGTATTGCCGTCATGCCAGCGAAGGCTGGCATCCATGCTGACTCGCTGCCGCTGAGTGAGCATGGACCCCAGCCTTCGCTGGGGTGACGGGTTCAAAGATCCTCCGCCGCGCGCGTCTCGCTGCGCGTCGGAGCTTCAGGGGCGGATCGGCGGCCGGAGCGGTGCTCGGCTTCCGGTCCGCCCTTTCTCCATCCGCCGCTCCTGGCCTGCCTCCACTTGGCACCGCGCACAGTGCTGACTAAGGTGCGCGCCGCCCGACACCGCCGACGCAGAAACGGACCCGACACCCATGCCGCGCCCGCGCTTCAATCGCATCCTCCTGAAGCTGTCGGGCGAGGCCCTGA
>JAFAZM010000299.1 GCA_019239785.1 Sphingomonadaceae bacterium | reverse complement strand
TCCCGCTCGCCCGCCAGTTCGTCGAGGCGCATGGCGGCACCATCCAGCTCCAGTCGCGCGAAGGGGAGGGGACCACCGTCACCATCCGCCTGCCGCGGACGGCCGAGCAAAGGGCCGATTACGAAGCGGCGCGCGTCGCGGAATGACGAGCGTGAACCGCCTTAAGGCCTTCCCGATCAAGGGGAGGGGCATTTCGCGATGACCATCCACCTCCCCGACGCTTCCGCCACCGAGGCGCTCGGCGCCGCGCTGGCGAGCCAAATCCGCCCCGGCGACGTGATCGCCCTGTTCGGCACGCTCGGCGCCGGCAAGACCACGCTCGCGCGGGGGCTGCTGCGTGGCCTCGGCCATGACGGCGACGTCGCCAGCCCCACCTTCCCGATCGTCCAGGCCTATGCGCCGCCCGACGTCTCGATCCCGCTCTGGCATGTCGACCTCTACCGGATCGAGCATCCGGAGGAATTGGAGGAGATCGGTCTCGACGAGGCGCGGCAGGAGGCGGCCCTGCTGATCGAATGGCCGGAGCGGCTGCCCTGGCTGTGGCCGGAGGCGCTGCGGCTCAGCCTGGCGATCGAACCCGGTGGAACCCGCGCCTTGACAGCCCGGGTACCGCCCGCTTGGGGAGCGCGATGGCCGCCCCGATGATTCCGCCCGATTTTGCGCCGGATTTCCTCGCGGCTTATGGCTGGGAAGGCGCCGACATCCTGCCGCTCGCCGGCGACGCCAGCTTCCGCCGCTATTTCCGGGTGGTGCGCGGCGGCGCCAAAGCGGTGCTGATGGATGCGCCGCCGCCGCACGAGGATCCGCGCCCTTTCGTCGCCGCCGCAGAATGGCTGGCCGCGGCCGGGCTCTCCGCGCCGGCGATCCTCGCCCGGGACCTCGAGCGCGGCCTGCTGCTGATCGACGATTTCGGCGATGCGCGCCTGCGCGAGACCCTGGACGCGGCCCCGGAGCGCGAGGCCGAGCTCTACGCGCTCGCCGTCGACGTTCTCGTTCATCTCCATGCCCAGCCGCCGATGCCGGGCCTCAGGCCGCACGGGCTCGACCAGTGGCTCGAGGAGCTGAGCCTCTTTCCCGACTGGTATTGCCCGGCGGTCGGCCTCGAAGTGGATGCCCAGGCCTTTGCCGCCGCCTGGCGCGAGGTGCTTGCGCCGGTGGCGGCCGACGGGCTCGGCCCGGTCACCGTGCTGCGCGATTATCATGCCGAGAACATCATGCTGGTGGAAGGGCGCGACGGCATCGCCCATTTCGGCCTGCTCGACTTCCAAGACGCGGTCGCCGGCCATCCCGCCTACGATCTCGCCTCCGTGCTCGAGGATGCGCGTCGCGACGTGAGCCCGGCGATCGAGCGGGAGATGCTCGAACTCTATCGCAGCGAAACCGGCCAGGGCGCTGATTTCGAAGACGCTTATTGGGCGCTCGCCGCGCAGCGCAACACCCGCATCTTGGGCGTGTTCACCCGCCTCTGGAAGCGCGACGGCAAGCTTCATTACACCAATTTCCAGCGGCGCATGTGGGGCCTGCTCGAACGCGACCTCGCGCATCCGAAGCTCGCCCAGGTCCGCGACTGGTTCGACCGCTTTATCCCCGCCGAAAGGCGCGGGGCAGCCTGGCCGTGAGCCGCTACCGCAAGCCGCTGGCGCTGCGGCCCGATCCCGGGGTTTCGGTGCCCAAGACGGCGATGGTGATGGCGGCGGGGCTCGGCAAGCGGATGCGGCCGCTGACCGCGAGCCGGCCCAAGCCGCTGATCGAGGTGGCGGGCAAGGCGCTGATCGACCATTGCCTCGACCATCTCCGCGCGGCGGGTGTCGCGAAGGCGGTGGTGAACGTTCATTATCTCGCGGGCGCGCTCGAAGCGCATTTGAAGAATCGCGTCGAAGGCATTGAGATTGCGGTCTCCGACGAGCGCAAGCAATTGCTCGAAACCGGGGGCGGCCTGGTCAGGGCGCTGCCCCTGATCCCTGACGATCCCTTCCTCGCCATCAATGCCGACAATCTCTGGGTCGACGGCCCGGTCGATACGCTCCGTCTGCTCGCCTCCAATTGGGACGAGGCGCGGATGGACGCCTTGCTGCTGGTCGTGCCGCTCGCCCGGGCCTATTGCCACAAGGGCCGCGGCGACTTCCACATGAGCGCCGCCGGCGCGCTCAAGCGGCGCAAGCCGAACGGCGTCGCCCCCTTCGTCTATACCGGCATCCAGATGCTCTCGCACCGCCTGTTCGAAGGCGAGCTGCCGGAGGGGCCATTCTCGACCAACCTCCTCTGGGACCGGGCGATCACCGCCGGCCGCTGCTTCGGCGCCGTCCATCAGGGCCTGTGGTTCGACATCGGCCGGCCGGAGAATATCGCCAAGGCCGAAGCCATCCTCGGCAGCGCCTGAGCGTCATCCCTTGTAACACTCCGCTCATCCTGAGTAGCCGGTGAGCCTGTCGAACCGGCGTATCGAAGGACGCAATGCAAACGAGCGGTCCTTCGATACGGGCCTTCGCCAAGCTCAGTCCCTACTCAGGATGAGCGATTATGGAGGATATGGCGCACCTGGCGCTGGAATGCTCGACTCCACGGCAGCCCGCTCTAGACTCCCCCCATGCCCCCCAACGTCTTCACCATCCCCCCGCACCGCGCCTTCGCGGACGCGCTCGCCGCCGGCTTGATCGCGCTCCACGGCGGGGAGAAGACCGGTCTCGCCCGTGGGATCGTCCTGCTCCCGAACAACCGGGCCGTCCGCGCCCTGCAGGACGCGTTCGTGCGGCGGTCGGGCGGCGGGTTGCTGCTGCCGCGGCTGGTGCCGGTCGGCGATCCCGAGCTGGACGAACGGATCGGCGCGATGCTGGAGCCGCTCGAGGCCGAGGCGGCGCCGGTGCCGCCGGCGATCGAGCCCGAGCTCAGGCTGATGCTGCTCGCCCGGCTGGTCCAGCAGCGGCTCGGCGCCGATGCGGCCGAGGCGCTCCGCCTTGCCGGGGAGCTGGCGCGCACGCTCGACCAGCTGCTGATCGAGGAGGTCGCGCCGGCGAAGCTCGCCGATTTCGCCGCCGATCTCCCCGATCTCTCGCTGCACTGGCAGAAATCGCTCGACCAGCTGCAGCTCATCCTCCGCGACTGGCCCGATATCCTGCACGATCGCGGCGTCGTCGACCTCGCCACCCGACGCAACCTCCTGCTCGACGCGGCGGCGCGGCGCTGGCGCGAGCGGCCGCCGGCCGGCTTCGTCTGCGCCGCCGGCATCACCATCGGCGGCCCGGCGGTGGCGCGGCTGGCCGGCCTCGTGGCTCGGCTGGAGAAGGGGATGGTCGTGCTCCCCGGCCTCGACCTCGCTTTGCCCGAGGAGGAATGGGAGGCGCTCGGCCCGCACGACCCCGATCCGGCCACCGGCCGCCACCCGCCGCCGCTCGAGACCCATCCTTTATTCCATTTGAAATTGCTGCTCGACCGGATGAGCGTCGGCCGCTTCGAGGTGAAGCCCTGGCGCTGGGGCGGCGGGCGCGATGCACCTGCCGCGCGCTCCCGGGCGATCGCGCACGCGATGGCGCCGCCGGCCTTCACCCGCAAATGGCTGCGGCTGAAGCCGGCCGAGCGCCGCCTGAGCGGCGTGCGGGCATTGGAGCTCGCCGATCCGGCCGAGGAGGCGCAGGCGATCGCGCTCGCGCTGCGGGAAGCGCTGGAGACGCCCGGGCGCACCGCGGCTCTGGTCACGCCCGACCGGGCGCTCGCCCGCCGCGTCTCGGCGCACCTGAAACGCTGGGGCGTCGAGGCCGACGACAGCGCCGGCCGGCCGCTCTCCCAGACCCCGCCCGGCACCTTGCTGCTCGCCGCCGCCACCGCCGCGGCCGAGCGCTTCGCGCCGGTGCCACTGCTCGCCTTGCTCAAGCATCCCCTGGTGATGGCCGGCGAGGAGCGGCTCGACTGGCTCGACGGCGTGCGCCGGCTCGACCTGGTCCTGCGCGGCCCGCGCCCGGCCGCCGGCCTTGCCGGCATCGCCGCCCATCTTGCCGACCGGAGCGGACGCGATGGCGAGCTGCGCGCCGAGGCGGCCGCCTGGTGGCAAAGCGCAATGTTCTTGCTGGCGCCGCTCGAAGCGGCGTTCGAGGCCGGGAAGGACCTGGACGGCCTGCTTGCGGCGCTGCGCGAGGCGGTCTCGCGACTGGCCGGCGACGCGGCGTGGGCAGGGCCCGCCGGGCGCGCCGCCGCGACCCTGCTCGCCGACCTTGAGGCGGCGGCGGGGCAGGGGCCGGAGCGCGCCTCCTCTCGTCAGCTGCCGGCGATGCTCGAGCCACTGCTCGCCGCTGCCGCGGTGCGGCCGCCTTACGGCCAGCATCCGCGCCTGTTCATCTGGGGCCTGATCGAGGCGCGGCTGCAGCATGCCGACCTGATAGTGCTCGGCGGCCTGAACGAGGGCACCTGGCCGGCGCTGCCGGCGCCGGATCCCTGGCTTGCGCCGAAGCTGCGCGCGGACCTCGGCCTGCCCTCGCTGGAGCGGCGGATCGGCCTTGCCGCGCACGATTTCGCCTGCGCGCTCGGGGCGCCGCAGGTGCTGGTGACTCGCGCGCGGCGCGACGCGCGCGCCCCGGCCATCGCCTCGCGCTTCTGGCTGCGGCTCGAGGCGATGACCGGCGGCCTCACCCGCGCGCCGCAACTTCGCAAATGGGCGCAGGCGATCGATCGCAGCGGCCTGTTCGCGCCGGCGTCGCGGCCGGCGCCGGCGCCGCCGCGCGACCTGCGTCCCGGGCGGATCTCCGTCACCGAGGTCGACCGGCTGAAGGCCGACCCCTACGCCTTCTACGCCCGCAAGCTGCTGCGGCTCGGCGCGCTCGACCCGGTCGACGCCGATCCGAGCGCCGCCTGGCGTGGCAACGAGGTCCATGCGGTGCTCGAAGCCTGGATAAAGGAGGACGATTGCGATCCGGCGAAGCTGCGCGCCCGCGCCGAGGCGCTGCTGACCTCGCAGGAGGCGCATCCGCTGCTGCGCGCGCTCTGGCAGCCGCGGCTCACCGAGGCGATCGACTTCATCGCCGCCGAGGTCGAGCGGGGCCGCGCCGCCGGCCGCCGCCCGCTCGCCGCGGAGATCTGGGGCGAGGTCGAGACCGCGGGCGTCACGCTCGGCGGCAAGGCCGACCGGATCGACCGCCTGGCGGACGGCGGCCTCGCCATCGTCGACTACAAGACCGGCGCGCCGCCGAGCGGCAAGGCGGTCGCGGACGGTTATTCGCTGCAGCTCGGCCTGCTCGGCCTGATCGCCGACCGCGGCGGCTTCGCCGGCGTTGAGGGCGCCGCCGCCTGCTTCGAATATTGGAGCCTGGCGCGCGACCGCGGCGGGGGGCTCGGCTATGTGAAGAGCCCGGTCGGCGGCCGCACCGGCCTCGACGCCGACGATTTCACCGCGATGGCCGAACGCAATTTCATCGCCGCCGCCGCCCGCTGGCTCACCGGCGAGGAGCCGTTCACCGCGATGCTCCACCCCCAATATGCGCCTTACGGCGATTACGACCAGCTGATGCGGCTGGACGAATGGTATGGGCGGGAGGGCTAGGCTGCATTGGCATTCAACGCCCTAAGAGGAAGCGCTCGGCGATGTATGGCCGGTCATTTCCTGGCTCGTTAAACTACGATCGCCCGTCGCTTCGCGACCGCAGATATGCGGCGGCAGCGGCTTGAACGGGTAGCAACAGAACGATCGCTCCGATCCCTGCTCGGTCCAGCATGCACGAGCCGGTCACCTCGCAAGGCGCCCAGCCCGTTGTAAACAGGAACAGCCCTGCGAGGGTCCAGGATGCGACACAGCAAATACCGAATATCAGCCATTTGGCGGTCAGCTTCATGTCGCCCGTCCCTGGGGATTAGAGTTGCGGGGACACAAGAGTTGCGGGGACACAATATTCAATTCGCCGCGCGCTAACGCAGCGCATTGAAGATCCCGTAGGCGCTGGTCAGAATCAGCAAGGTCCCGACCATCATCAGCAGCACCCGCGGCGGAATCCTTTTCGCGAAATAGCCGCCCAGCGGGGCCGCGGCGATGCCGCCGATCAGCAGGCCGACCAGGGCCATGGTGAAGCTGTCGAAGCCCATCGAGGCGATGAAGGTCGCCGAGATCGTCGCCGACAGGAAGAATTCGGCGGTGTTCACCGTGCCGATCACCTTGCGCGGATGCGCGCCCTGGACGAGCAGGTTGGAGGTGACCACCGGCCCCCAGCCGCCGCCGCCCGCCGCATCGAGGAAGCCGCCGACCAGGCCGAGCGGCTCCACGATCCTGGGCTTCCTTTCGCGATGCTCGTGGCGCAGCCCGCGCCAGAGCAGGTAGAGGCCGATCGCGGCGAGATAGGCGAGCACCAATGGCCGCGCCTTGGCGGCCGGGATCGCGGTCAGCACATAGGCGCCCAATATCCCGCCGATCACGCCGGGGATCACGATCCGCCGGAACAGCTTCCAGTTCACGTTCCTGTGCAGGCTGTGGCTGATCGCCGAGGCGCCGGTGGTGAAGACCTCGACCGCATGCACCCCGGCCGAGGCGGCGGCGGGCGGAACGCCGAGGCTGACGAGCAGGGTGCTCGAGATCACGCCGAAGGCCATGCCGAGCGCGCCGTCGATCAGCTGCGCGGCGAAGCCGACCAGGATGAATGGCAACAGCTCGGAGAGGGTGGCGGCGTCAAGCTCCAACGAAGGCCCTCCCGGCGGCAATGGAACAGGGCAGATAGGGCCCGGCGCGCCGCGCGCCAAGGGGATGGGCGCATCCGCGCGCGGTTAGTGAATCGTAAACCTCGCAGGAGGACAATGCGCGCCGCCGGCGGACCAGCGTCGGCGCTTTGCGAGTTCCTAGGGTGGAAACGATCTATTCCCTGTCGGGCGACGTGCCCACGGACGATGTCGCGCAGGAGGGCGGCGACGAGGTCGCGCTCTGGCCGGGGGCGCTCACCTCGGGCAGCGTCAAGCGCGCCTGCTCGATCCGCAAGCTCAGCGCCGGCGGCGCCATCCTCCACTGCGACCATGAGGTCGAGATCGGCGAGCGGCTCGAGCTCGAGCTGATGAACGGCGAGCATCTCGCCGGCCGGGTGGCGTGGCGGCGGGGCGGCGAGGTCGGCCTGGCCTTCGACACCCAGATCGACGTGTTCGCGATCATCGCCCAGGACATCGTCAGCCAGCCGGGCGAGCGCCGCCGCATGCCGCGCGTCGAGCTGGTCTGCTCGGCGCTGCTGGACGTGGACGGCGCCAGTCATTTCGTCACCACCCGCGACGTCTCCCAGGGCGGCGCCAAGCTCGACGTGCCGTTCCCGCTCCATCCCGAGCAGAAGGTCACCGTGACCCTGGACGGGCTGCGCCCGGTCGACGGCGTGGTGCGCTGGTCGGCGGGCCGTTCCGCCGGCATCGCCTTCCTGCCGGAGCTGAAATGGCAGGAGCTGATGCTGTGGCTGAAGGAGCGTCGCAAGGCGAGCTTCGACCGCGCCGCGGCGCCCTACGCGCCTGCGCCGGCGGAAACCGCCGCGCCCGCGCCCGAGGAAACGAGCGGCGACGGCATCGCGCTCAACCTGCCCGCGCGGGTGCGGGAGGGGACGCGGCGCTGGCAGATCGACGTCGCCTCGATCACCACCCGCTCGGTCGCGTTCGATTCCTTCGCCGCGCTCGGCATCGGCTCATTGCTGTGGATCGTGCTGCCCGGGCTGGAGGGCTGGCCGGCCCGGATCGTCTCGGTCGACGGCTACCGCTTCACCTGCGAGTTCACCCAGCCGCTCCACCCCGCCGTGCTGGAGCGGGTGCTGGCGCTGGCGAAGGACGGCGCGCGTTGACCGGCGCGCACTGAGGTGAATCCAACCTCGGAGTCACCCCGGCGAAGGCCGGGGTCCATGGCCACATTCGAACGAGTGGGATTCACCGAACCCGTCGGCTTTGCGACTGTCTCGGAGTTCTTGGGTCCCGGCCACCGCCGGCATGACCCTCGGAACCTTAAGCCTTGTCCGCTTTCCGGGCGCGATTGGCGTAGAGCAAGGCGGCGACCAGGGCCGCCGAGCCGATCCCGATCGCGGCGCCGGCGACGATCTGCTTGGTGCGGCGGGAGTCGCTCTTCTTCGCCGGATCGGGCTTCGCTTCGCCGGGGCGCGGCTGCACCGGAGCGTCGTCGTCGGGATAGGAGGGCTCGCCGGACATCTGTTCCTCACGCAAGAATGACGGGTTCGATCGGTTCCTTAGCCGCTTCGCCACGGATGTGAAGCCGCGCCGGGCTCAAACAAACGGGACGGCCGCGAGTGCCGCCGCCCCGTTTCTTTCACCGACTTTCCGCTCAGTGGTGCCGGCCGCGTCCGCAGCGCGCGGGATCGGCATTGCGGCCGCTGTCGCTGTCGGTCATCCCGGTGCAGCGCCCGCGGCCGCCGCGGCCGTTGCCGGCGGGATCGGCATTGCTGCCGCTGTCGCTGTCGGTGAGCCCGGTGCGGCCACGCCCGCGGCCGTTGCCGGCCGGATCGGCGTAGCGGCCGCTGTCGCTGTCGGTGATGCCGCTGCGGCGGCTGCCGCGTCCGCGCCCGGGCGGGTCGGAATTCGGTCCGCTGTCGCTGTCGCTGACGCCCCCGCCACCGCGGCCGCGCCCGGCCGGATCGGCATTCGGCCCGCTGTCGCTGTCGCTGGTGCCGCGGCCATGGCCGACCCGGTCGGCATTGGGGCCGGTATCGCTGTCGGTGACCTGCGCTTGCGCCGGTCCGCCGAGCACGGTCAGCGCCGCTCCGCCGAGCATTGCACCGCCAGCCACCTGCCCGAGGAACGAACGGCGGCTCAATTTACGCGTGGGTTTCATTTTTCTCTCTCCCCAAGATGGAGCGGACCCGGGCCAGCAGCCATGCATCGCCCCCGCTCCGAGCGAAGGAGACTAGGCTTGGGAGCCGGCCTGTCAAGAAACCCGGGTTTGCGGTAGGGAAAGCGGGAAGGGCGGCGATGTGAGCGACTCCGGTTTCACCCTGTTCGAGACGGCGATCGGCCGCTGCGGCATCGCCTGGCGGCCGGAGGGCCTGGTCGGCCTGCATCTGCCCGAGGCGAACGAGGCCGCCTCGCTGGCGCGGCTGCGGCGGCGCTTCCCGGGACTGGACCCGGCCGAGCCGCCGCCGGAGATCGCCGCCGCGATCGCGCGGATCACCGCCTTCCTGGCCGGCGGGAAGGACGATTTCCGCGATCTGGTTCTCGACTATTCCAGCCTCGGCGCCTGGGATCGGAGCGTCTATGAGGAAGCGCGGGCGATTCCGGCCGGCTCCACGATCACCTACGGCACGCTCGCCGCCCGCACCGGCGATCCCGGCATGGCGCGGGCGGTCGGCCAGGCGCTCGGCCGCAACCCCTGGCCGATCGTGGTCCCCTGCCACCGGATCACCGCCGCCGACGGCCGCACCGGCGGCTTCTCCGCTCCCGGCGGCACCGCGACCAAGCTGAAATTGCTGGAGATCGAAGGCGCGCTGCGGGTGGAGACTCTGCCCCTGTTCGGGGGTGCGGCCTGAAGCCTTGCATCGGGACCATAGCTGTATTATATCGATAACACAGGGGGAGATCGAGCCGAAGGAGAATTCGGATGGATTTCCTCAGACGTATCGAAGCCCGCGACTGGGTGATCGCGATCGGCGCCTTCATCGCCGGGGCGTGGATTTTCTAGCTCGACTCCCTCTCCCGTTTTCGGGGAGAGGGAACCCGGCGAAGCCGGGAGGGTGAGGGTGCGACGGGGGCGGGTGGCCGCAAGCGTCCGCCCGACACGGCCGCCTTTGCCCTCACCCTCCCACCGCGTCGCGGCGGGCCCCTCCGTCTCCCCGAAACGGGAGAGGGGAAGGTTAGGGTGACGCAGGCCGCCGCGCGCGCTAGCCTCGGCACCCCATGCCCACACGCCTCCGCCCGCTCGCGCCGCTCGAAGGGGACCAGCTTCGCGCCTCCTCGCCGCGCGAGCATGCGGCGCTGTCCGCGTCGGCCGGGACCGGGAAGACGCACGTCCTCACCGCGCGGGTGCTGCGGCTGCTGCTCGCTGGGGTCGATCCGGCCTCGATCCTCTGCCTGACCTTCACCAAGGCGGGCGCGGCCGAGATGGCCGAGCGGATCCACGGCCGGCTCGCGCACTGGGTGCGGCTGCACGAGGATTTGCTTGCCCGCGAACTCGTCGCGCTCGGCGAGAAGGAACCGACCCAGGCCCTGCGCGACCGCGCCCGCACCCTGTTCGCGCGCGTGCTCGAGGCGACCGGCGGCGGCCTGCGCATCCAGACCATCCACGCCTTCGCGCAGAGCCTGCTCGCCGCTTTCCCGTCCGAGGCGGAGCTGACGCCGGGCTTCCGCCCGCTCGAGGCGCGCGAGGAGCAATTGCTCGCCCGCGCGACCCTCGCCGATTTGCTCGTCCGCGCCGAGGCGGAGGGGGACCAGGGGCTGATCGCGGACCTGCAGAAGCTCAGCCGCAGGCTCGGCGAGGGCGGCGCCGAGCGCTTCCTCAAGGCCTGCGCCCGCGCGCCCGACGGGATGGAATGGCTCGGCCCGCGCCAGGGGATCGAGGCGCGGCTGCGGCACGGCTTCGGCCTGCCGTTGGGCCATATCGGCGAGGCGGTCGCCCGCGAGTGCGCCGACGATGCCTTCGATCTCGCTTTGCTGCGCGCGATGGCGGACGCCAACCGGGCCTGGGGCACCGACACGGGCCTGAAGGGCTGCGACACGATCGCCGCCTGGCTGGCGCGCGACGCCGCCGCCCGCGCCGACAGCCTCGGCGAGCTCTCCGCGCTCGTCCTCACCGGCAAGGGCGACCCGCGCAAGGTCCAGGCCGGCCTGCTCAAGGCCGCGCCGGATTACGAGGCGCTGGCCGGCCGCCTCGCCGATTGCTGCCGGCGGCTGCTCGCGATGCAGCGCCTCGCCGAGCTGGTGGACAAGCTCGCCGCGGGGCTGCGCGCCGGCCAGGCCTTCGCCCGCTTTTATGCCGACGCCAAGCGCGGTGCCGGCGCGGTCGACTTCGACGACCTGATCGCGCGCGCCGAGCAGCTGCTGATGACGCCCGGCATGGGCGAATGGGTCCGCTACAAGCTCGACCGGCGGACCGACCATATCCTGGTCGACGAGGCGCAGGACACGAACGAGCGGCAATGGAACATCGTCCGTGCGCTTGCCGGGGAGTTCTTCGCCGGCGAGGGCGCGTCATCGCGACGTCGAAGCATCCTCACGGTCGGCGATTACAAGCAGGCGATCTTCGGCTTCCAAGGCACCGATCCGGCGAGCTTTGATCGGGCCCGCAATGAATTTGCCGAAGCTGCGCATGCAATAGGATATCGCTTCCTCGACCTCTCGATGGACCGGAGCTTCCGCTCCGCGCCGCCGATCCTGACCGTCGTGGACCGCGTCATCGCAGATCTCGGCCACCCGGCGCTCGGCCTGCTCCGGCCGGCCAACGCCCACGAGAGCCACCATGGCACGCGGCCGGGCTCCGTCACCTTGTGGGCGCCGTTCACCGACGAGAGCGGCAGCGACGAGGAGGAAGGCGAGGAAGGCTGGATCAGCGACGCCGTCCGCCGCTACGCCGCGCGGCTGGCGAAGCAAATTCGGCACTGGCTCGACCATCCCTTCCATGTCGAGAGCCGGGGCAGGGCGCTGCGCCCCGAGGACGTCCTGATCCTGGTCCGCCGCCGCGGCGAGCTCGCCGCCTTGCTGGTCGCGCGGCTCCATGCCGAGGGCGTGCCGGTGGCCGGCGTCGACCGGCTGCTGCTCTCAGCGCCATTGGCGGTGCGGGATCTGCTCGCCGCCGCCCGCTTCGCCGCCCAGCCGCTCGACGATCTCAACCTTGCGAGCCTGCTCGTCTCGCCTCTGTTCGGCTGGAGCCAGGACGATCTGTTCGCCGCAGCCCACGGCCGCGAGGGCGCGCTCTGGCCGCATATCCGCGCCGCGGCGCCCGAAGGCCTGCACGCGATTCTCGCCATGGCCGATTATGCCGGCCCGCATCTCTTCTTCGAGACGATCCTCTCCGGGCCGATGGAGGGGCGGCGCAGATTGATCCAGCGGCTCGGCGCCGAGGCGCGCGACCCGATCGAGGAGCTGCTCTCCTCCGCGCTCGCCTTCGAGAGCGAGGCCTCCGCCTCGCTCCAGGCCTTCCTCGACTGGTTCGCGCGCGGCGACGTCGAGATCGTCCGCGACCCGTCCGCGCCGCTCGACGCGGTCCGCGTGATGACGGTGCACGGCGCCAAGGGCCTGCAATCGCCGGTGGTGGTGCTCGCCGACGCCTGCGCCAATCCGGATAATTCGGGCCCGGGCGGCGGGCTCGCCGCCCTGATCCTGGGGGAGGGGGCGCCGGCCATCCCCGCCTTCCGCCCGCGCAAGGACGAGCTTGCCGAGCCGCTGAAGAGCCAGGTCGAGCGACAGGACCGGCTCGACCGCGAGGAGCATTGGCGCCTGCTCTACGTCGCCCTGACCCGCGCCGAGGAGCGGCTCTACCTCGGCGGCGCGCTCGGCCTGCGCGACCGGCAGGGGCCGGCCGCCGCGAGCTGGTACCGCGCGGTCGAGTCGGCGGTGGCGGGGCTAGGCGGGGAGCGCCTGGACTCGCCCTTGTGGGGCAATGCGCTGCGCTTCGGCGCGCTCGAACATCAGGTCAGGAAGCCGGTGCAGCCGTCTGAAAAGCAAAGGGTCTTGCCGGAATGGCTGCGCCGGCCCGCGCCCGCCGAGGAGCGCCCGCCCCGGCCGCTGGCGCCGTCGCTGCCGAGCGAGGACGACGCCGCCGATCCGCCGCCCTCGCCGGAGCTGCGCGAGGCGGCGCGGCGCGGGCGCCTGCTCCACGCCTTGTTCGAGCGGCTGCCCGGCGTCGCCCCGGCCGACCGCCGGGAACGGGCGGAACGCTGGCTGGAACATTCGGCAGGCATCGCCGATCCGGCCCGGCGCGCGGCCCTGGTAGACGATGCCTGCCGGATCATCGAGGATCCGGCCTTCGCCGACCTGTTCGGGCCGGACGCGCTCGCCGAGGCGCCGGTCGCCGCGGTGATTCCTGGCGGCGCGGTGGTCTCGGGCGTGGTCGACCGGCTGCTGGTCGGCGACGAAAGGGTGCTGATCGCCGACTTCAAGACCGGCCGCCGCGCGCCGGCGGCGCTCGCCGACATCCCGCCCTCGCATCTGCGCCAGATGGCCGCCTATCGCGCCGCGCTGCGCGTCGTCTTTCCGGACCGCCCGGTCAAGGCCGCCTTGCTCTACACGGCCGGACCCCGGCTCCACGCGCTGCCTGGGGACCTGCTCGACGCCCATCTCACAGCGAGTGGTTGAGCGGCGCCCATCGCCACCCTACATGTAGCTCAAAGCAGTCCAGGAGATTCCCATGGCCACCAGCTCCGTCACCGATTCTTCCTTCCAGGCCGAAGTGCTCGACGCCGGCAAGCCGGTCCTCGTCGACTTCTGGGCGGAATGGTGCGGCCCCTGCCGGATGATCGCGCCGGCGCTCGAGGAGCTGAGCGCGGAGCTCGGCGACAAGGTCAGCATCGTCAAGCTGAACATCGATGAGAATCCCGAGGCGCCCGGTAAATATGGCGTGCGCGGCATCCCGACGATGATCCTGTTCAAGGACGGCGCGCCGGCCGCGACCAAGGTCGGCGCCGAGCCGAAGAGCCGGATCCAGGCCTGGCTCGAAGGCGCGCTGGGTTCGGACGCGACGGTCCAGACCGCCTAGCACGACCCGCGGACCCGGCGGGGGGAACGGGCTTGGCCGCGGGCTTCGTCCGCATCTGCACCGACGCCAGCTTCGAGCGGGACGTACTGCGTGCGGAGGGCTTGGTCCTCCTCGCCTTCGGCGCCTCCTGGTGCGGGCCGTGCCGGCTGATGGCGCCGGCGTTGCGCGCGCTCGCCGACATCGAGAAGGACCGGCTGAAGGTCGCCAAGCTCGACGTCGACGCCAACCCGGCGA
>JAFAZM010000285.1 GCA_019239785.1 Sphingomonadaceae bacterium | reverse complement strand
CGCCATCCAGGCGAGGCAACGCGAAGACGTGGCGTGGCTCGACGGATACAAGCAGCAAGGCATCGCATTCGCCGGCGGCTACAACCTCAACATGGATGGCGCGGCGCTGTATGGTCGCGAGGATCTCGTGGGTCTCGGGCAGCCAGGTCGACCTCAACCTGATCCCCACCGCGCTCATCGACCGGGTCGAGGTGATCGCCGTCGGCGGCGCTCCCATCTACGGCTCGGACGCGATCGCGGGCACGATCAACGTCATCCTGAAGCGCCATTTCTCGGGCATCCAGCTCGACGCGCAATACGGCATCACCGAATATGGCGACCTGCCCAACTATCGCTTCCGCATTCTCGCCGGCCACGATTTCGCCGGCGGCCGTGGCAACATCACCATTTCCGGCGAATATAACCGCCAGCCCGACGGCCTGATCTACACCGATCGCCCGATCCTGGCCCGCGGCGATTTCTACGGGCAGGCGGCGAGCCGCACCTCGGCCTTCACCAACCAGCTCTACACGAACCAGCATTTCAACATCCTGTCGGAATTCGGCGTTCCTCTGGTCGGCGACTTCTTCCCGCTCGATCCCACCCCGAACGCGACCGCCGCCGACTATATCGAGCTGTTCGGGCTCAACGCCAACGATCCCGGCGACCAGGCCTATGCCGCCTTCCTCGCCGCCAATTATCCGAGCCAGAACGCGCTCTATTGCGGCGGCTTCGGCCTTTGCGGCAATTTCACCAACGCGCAGGGACAGGCGCTGCGCTTCGATGCCGCCGGCAATCTCGTGCCGATCGACTTCGGCACCCGGCCCGGCCCGAATCCGCTGCCGCTGCAATTCGGCTCGGCTGGCGGCAACGGCCTCAACCTCAACCGGGTGTCCAACCTGGTGACCCCGCTCGAGCGGTACAGCGCGGTCGGCCTGTTCAACTACGAGCTGACCGACCATATCCGTTTCGTCGGCGAGGCCTGGTACAGCCACAGCAGCGGCACCAATCTCTACGATCAGCCCGCCTACAATTCGGCGGCCTTCGGCGGCGCCGGCGAGCCGGGCGGCAACATCATCATGCACACCGACAATCCGTTCCTGTCGGCGCAGGCCCGGGCGATCATCCAGGCCCAGGCGCCCGGCGGGATCTTCTATCTCGCCCGCGCCAACACCGACATCTCGACCCGCCGCGCGACCGGCTCGGTCGACGTCTACCGCTTCGTCGGCGGCCTCGAAGGCACGTTCGACGTCGGCGGCCACGAGTGGCGCTGGAACGTGACCGGCAATTACGGCCGGTCGCGCACCACGGGGCGCAACCCCGAGATCATCGAGAAGAATTTCAACAATGCGGTCGACGCCGTGCTGCAGGGCGGGCAGATCGTCTGCCGCCCGGGCTACACGAACTCGGCCTTCCCGACCGGCAGCTCGACCTGCGCGCCGCTGAACCTGTTCGGCGGCCAGCAGGCGAGCCAGGCGGCGATCGACTACATCACCGGCTATTCGACGCCGAAGTCGGTCAACACCCAGTGGGTCGGCACGGCGAGCCTCACCGGTACTTTGTTCGATCTTCCCGGCGGCCGGCTCGGCTTCGCGATCGGCTACGAGCACCGGCGCGAATCCTTCAATTTCAATCCGGGCCCGCTGCTGCTCGGCGGCCCCGACGACAATCCCGCCGTCGACTCTGACGGCGACGGCAATCCGGCCAACGATTGCACCTCCTTCACCCGCGACGCCTGCATCACCCCCGTGGTCGGCGCCTTCCACACCAACGAGTTCTTCGGCGAGCTGCGCGCGCCGATCGTCTCGCCGAACAACAATGTTGCGTTCGTCCATCTGCTCGAGCTGCAGGGCGCCTTCCGCTGGGTCGCGCATTCGTCGGCCGGCTCCGATCCGACCTGGACGGTCGGGGGGCGCTGGGCGCCGATCCGCGACATCACCTTCCGCGGCAATTTCACGCGCTCGATCCGCAGCCCGGCGGTCGGCGAGATCTCGCTGCCGCGCAGCCCGGGCTTCTTCTTCGCGGTCGACCCGTGCGACGCGGACGAGCTGGTCAACGGTCCCGATCCGGCGACCCGCCGGGCCAATTGCGCCGCGGCCGGCATTCCCACGACCTTCCAGTCGCGTTCGAACCAGGCCACGTTCGGCGGCGTCACCGTCGGCAATCCGGACCTGCAGAACGAGCGCGCCCGGGCCTGGTCGGTCGGCGCGGTTATCCAGCCGCGCTTCCTGCCGAATTTCTCCCTGTCGCTCGATTATGTGAACATCAGGCTGCGCAACGCGATCAGCTTCTTCGGTGCCGATGCGGTGCTGGCAAGCTGCTACGATTCGCCGGATTTCCCGAACAACGACTTCTGCAGCCGCTTCACCCGCAACACCACGCCCGGGCCGAACTTCCGCCAGCTGAACTTCGTCGAGACCTCGTTCTTCAACGCCGACCGGCTGGATTATCAGGGCGTGCTCGGCGAGCTCGACTATCATGTGAACACGCCGTTCCTCGGCGCCAACAGCCAGCTCGGCTTCAACGTCTCGGCGCAATATCTCGCCAAGCTGGAGCAGGCCTCCGGCTCCGGCCTGCCGGTGATCTCGCGCGGCGGGATCGGCTATCCAAAATGGTCGGCGGTCGGCACGATGACCTACACCAACCGGCATTTCCTGCTGCAGGTGCAGGCCAATTATACCGGTCAGGTCCACCTCACCGTCAACGATCCACCCAACACCTACCCGGACAACACGCTTGACGCGGTGACCCTGTTCAACGTCGCCATGGCCTATAATGTCGACGAGCATTACACCTTCCGGATCTCGGTCGACAATGTCTTCAGCAGGAACTTCCCGAACCCCGGGCCCGGGCTCGGCGGCGTCATCACCTACTTCCCGACCATCCTCGGCACGCTCTTCCGCGTGGGCGCGCAGGTCAGGTTCTGAGTTGCGGGAAGCCGCCGGCCGGGGCGCCTCGCGCTCCCCGTCCGGCGGCTTTCATTTGTCATGAGTGAGACGCGCAGCGATCCGGCGGGGGCCGCGGAGCCGGCCCCGGACATCGTCCCCAGCCTCGATTTCAGCCCCAATCTCGCGCGCTGGCTGCTGGCGCAGCGCATCTCGCTCGCCTTCACCTCCTACCAGACCGGGCGGCTGCTGCTGATGGGGGTCGGCCCGGACGGGCGCATCGCCTTCAGCAAGCAGAATTATACCCGCGCTATGGGCCTCCATTATGCGGAAGGCCGGCTCCATCTCGCCTCGGCGGCCCAGATCTGGCGGCTCGAGAACATCCTCGATCCCGGCCAATATGCGAACCGCGCCTATGACGGGGTGTTCGTGCCGCGCGTCGGCCATACCACCGGCTATGTCGACGCCCACGACCTGGCGGTCGATGGGGAAGGGCGGGTGATCTTCGTCAACACGCGCTTCTCCTGCCTGGCGACGCTCGACCCGCGGCAGAGCTTCCGGCCGATCTGGAAGCCGTGGTTCGTCTCCGGCCTTTATCCCGAGGACCGCTGCCACCTGAACGGCCTCGCCATGGTCGACGGCGTCCCGCGCTACGTCACCGCGGTCAGCCGCGCCGACGAGATGGAGGGCTGGCGGGCGGCGCCCGGCGAAGGCGGCGTGCTGATCGACGTCCAGGAGGACCGCGTGGTCGCGGACGATCTCTCGACGCCGCACAGCCCGCGCGTCCATGACGGCATGATCTGGCTGCTCGATTCCGGGCGCGGCTTCCTGGTGCGGATCGACCCCGCGACCGGCGCGGGGGAGGACGTCGCCTTCTGCCCCGGCTTCGGCCGCGGCATGGCGATCCACAACAATCACGCGGTCATCGCTCTCTCCCAGGCAAGGCACGGCGATTTCGGCGAATTGCAGCTGCAGCGCGAGCTGGACTCGCGCGGTCTCCGGCCCTGGTGCGGGATCATCGTCGTCGAGCTCGGCAGCGGCCGGGTGATCGAGCATCTGCGGATCGAGAGCGGCTTCACCGAATTGTTCGACGTCGCCGTCCTGCCGGGCCTGCGCAACCCGATGTCGGTCGGGGTCGGCACCGAGGAGTTCCTGCGCAACGTCCGCTTCAATCCGGAGTTCGGGCCGCTGAATCCGGGTTGATCCGGGCGGCGCCGCCCGGCCTTCCGAAAGTGCGGCGCGGCAGTTAGACAGGCGGCATGCAGCTTTCCTCCCCGGGACGGACCGGCGCGTGCTGACCCTCACGCCCATTGCGGCGGCTTTGCTTGCCCTGCTCGCCGGCGCCTGGCTGGCCGCCGCGGTCTGGGCGAGCCTGCGGGCGGCGCGGCGTGAGGCGGCGGCGCGGGAGGTGATCGCCGACAATCAAAGGCTGGCATCCCTGCTCCAGGCCGGACCGGCCATGCCTTTGCTGGTCGGCGGCGACGGCGCGATCAGCGGGCCGGAGCGGCTCGCCGGCGCACTCGGCCTGGAGGCGCTGCCGCCGCGCTGGCTTGCTTTGTTCGGCGAGGAGGCGCCGTTCCCGAACGACGCCGCGGCCGAACTCGGCCGGGTCGTCGCCGAGGCGGCGGCGGGCGGCCAGCCGAGCCTCACCGTGCGGCCCGCGGGCTCGGCGCGGATCTTCCGGATCGACGGCGGCCCGGCGCCGGCCGGCTTCGAGCCGCGCTCTGCCCTGCTCTGGTTCCTCGACGTCACCGATGCGGAGGAGGCTGCGGCGCGGCTGGCGGCGCAACTGCAGCGGCGTTCGGAAGCGCTCGACGCGCTCTCCGGCCTGATCGAGGCGGCGCCCTTCCCGATGTGGCATCGCGGTCCGGACCTGAGGCTGGTGATGGTGAACGGCGCCTATGTCCGGGCGGTCGAGGGCGGCGACGCCGCGGCGGTGGTCGCGCAGGGGATCGAGCTGATCGACGAGGCCGACGGGCGCAGCCCGCTCGCCGACGCCGCCCAGGTCCGCGACAGCCAGGAGGCCTCGTTCCGCACCGTCCCCGCCACCGTCGCCGGCGAGCGGCGGATGATGCAGGTCTCGGAGATCCCGCTCGGCCAGGGCGGCGTCGCCGGCTATGCGATCGACGTCGAGGACCAGGAGCAGGCGCGCGTCGAGCTCAACCGCTTCGTCCGCGCCCAGCGCGACATGCTCGACCGGCTCTCGGCCGGCGTCGCCCAGTTCGGCCGCGACCGAAGCCTGATCTTCTTCAATCAGCCCTTCGCCCGGCTCTTCTCGCTGCCACCGGACTTCCTCGCCGACCGGCCAGAGTTCGACCGGGTGATCGACGCGATGCGCGAGGCCGGCAACCTCCCCGAGGTGCGCGACTTCCCGGACTGGAAGGCGGAGCACCGCACCTGGTTCACCTCCGGCCTGGCGGCGGACGAGGAGGACTGGCTGCTGCCCGGAGGCAAGCATCTGCGCGTCGTCGCCCAGCCTTTGCCGGACGGCGGCCTGCTGACCATCTTCGAGGACCGGACCGAGCAGATCCAGCTCGCCTCGGCGCGCGACACCTTGCTGCGCGTCCGCTCGGCAACGTTCGACAATCTGTTCGAGGCGGTCGGCGTGTTCGCCGCGGACGGACGGCTCAACCTCTGGAACAACCGCTTCAAGGAGGTCTGGGGCTTCGAGGAGGAGCAGCTCGCAAGCCATCCCCGCGTCGATGCGCTGGCGCCGCATCTCTCCGCCCGGCTGAAGCGCGCCAGCCATGCCGGCCTGGTCCGCGAGCTGGTGCGCAGCGCCACCGTCGAGCGCAAGCAGCGCTCGGGCCGGGTCTCGATGGTCGACGGGCGCGAGTTCGAGTTCGCCGCGGTGCCGCTGCCGGACGGCAATGCACTCTTCACCATGCTCGACATCTCGGACAGCCGGAAGGCGGAAGCAGCCTTGCGCGAGCGCAACGAGGCGCTCGAGGATGCCGACAGGCTGAAGACCGCCTTCGTCTCCAACATGAGCTACGAGCTGCGCACGCCGCTGACCTCGATCGCCGGCTTCGCCGAGATGCTCTCGGCCGGCTATGCCGGGCCGCTCGCGCCGATGGCGGGTGAATATGTCGCCGCGATCCTGGACAGCGTCGCGCGCCTCGGCGCGCTGATCGACAATGTCCTCGACCTCACCCAGAGCGACACCGGCAGCCTGCTGCTCGCCGAGGAGGAGGTCGACCTCGCCGAGCTCTGCCTGGAGCTCACCGAGGAGGTGAAGGCGCTCGCCGAGCGCAAGGACGTCGAGCTCGAAGTGCAGGCGACGCCGGAGGCCGGCATCGTCACCGGCGACCGGCGGCGGCTGAGCCAGGCGGTCGGCAACGTGCTTCGCAACGCCTTGCTCTACACCGATGCCGGCGGCCGCGTGCTGCTCCGCGCCGAGGGCGCGCGCGACGCCGCGCGGATCATCGTCTCCGACAATGGCCGCGGCATCGCCCCGGCCGACCAGGCCCGCGTCTTCGACCGCTTCCAGCGCACCGCCGAGGGCCGCGGCGACGAGCAGGCGCAGGTCGGCTTGGGCCTCCCGCTCGCCCGCCAGTTCGTCGAGGCGCATGGCGGCACCATCCAGCTCCA
>JAFAZM010000046.1 GCA_019239785.1 Sphingomonadaceae bacterium | reverse complement strand
TCATCTTGGGAACCGATTTGTCGGCGACGTCGCCCAAGTGCATCATCGGCCCCGCCTTGAGCCGGATCGCTTCGATGCGCGCCTTGAGGGCGGTGTCGTTGTCGAGCGTATCGCGATCCTCGTAACCGGTCGCGCCGACATCGTTCGCCTTGAACACGACGCAGGGCATGCCGTTGTCGATCAGGGTGCAGCTGACGCCGAGGATCTCGTCGGCCGCGTTGCCGGTCGGCAGCAGGGCGCCACAGCTGGAGCCGGCCGTGTCGCGGAATTCGAGCGGCACCGGCGCCGCACTGCCCGGCACCCCGTCGATCCGCGCCTCGCCTTCGTAGATCGGAATGCCGCCGGGCGTCCGCACCGTCGCGACCGCGGCCTGGCCGGTATTGACCATGAAGATCGATACCCTGGTCTCGTCGTCCTGTCCCGCGACCAGGCCGCGCTCGATCGCGAACGGGCCGATGCCGGCGAGGATGTTGCCGCAATTCTGCGCGTCGGTGACGATCGCCTGGTCGACGAAGACCTGCAGGAAGAGATAGTCGACGTCGATCCCATCGCGATCGGACTTCGAAACCACTGCGACCTTGGAGGTGAGCGGATCGGCGCCGCCCATCCCGTCGATCTGCCGCGGGTCGGGGGAGCCCATGATGCGCAGGAGGAAGGCATCGCGTTCGGCGATGTCGGCCGGCAGATCCTCCTCCAGGAAATAGCCGCCCTTGGACGTGCCGCCGCGCATCCACATGCAGCGCACGCCTTCAGACATATTTGAGGCCCAGCGCCTCCAGCTTCCCGCGCATGTCGTAGAGGTCGAGCCCGAGCTCGCCCGCCGCGAGGCGCTTGCGCTTGTCTTCCTCGTTCGCCTCGCGGGCTCGGGCCTTCTCCAGCACTTCAGCCGCCCGCGCGCGCGCCACCGCGCAGACCCCATCGTCATCTGCGACGATCACGTCGCCCGGGTTCACCACGGCGCCGGCGCAGACGATCGGCACGTTGACGGAGCCCAACGTCGCCTTGACCGTCCCTTGCGCGAACACCGCCTTGGACCAGACCGGGAAGCCCATGTTGGTGAGGTCGCGTACGTCGCGCACGCCCGCCTCGATCACCAGCCCGCGGCAGCCGCGCGCCATCGCCGAGGTGGCGAGCAGGTCGCCGAAATAGCCGTCCTCGCAGGGGCTGGTCGGGGCGAGGACGAGAATGTCGCCCTCCCGCAATTGCTCGATCGCGACATGGACCATCCAATTGTCGCCCGGCGGCGCCGAGATGGTCACCGCCGAGCCGGCGATCCGCGCGCCCGGATAGATCGGGCGCATGCAGGAGCCGAGCAGCCCGGTCCGCCCCTGCGCCTCGTGCACCGTGGCGACGCCGCAGGCGCCGAGGCCGTCGATCGTCTCGAGCGCCGCCCGTTCGATATTCCGTACGACTTTCCCAGACATGTTGCCTCCCAAACCGGCGCCGCGGCGGGGCGGCAAATTCGATTAGCCCCGCTGCCATAAGCCAATGCTATTCAATCCGCGCGCCGCACTGGACTCGGCCGCGGCGCGCTCCCAATTAACGGCCAAAGCATTGCCGGACGAGGAAGATCAGCATGGGCTCCTATCTGCAGCATTATATCGACGGCCGCTGGGTCGACAGCGAAGGCGGCACCCCGCACCAGGTCGTCAATCCGGCGACCGAGGAGGTCGTCTCGACCGTCACGCTGGGCACCGAAGCCGACGTCGACAAGGCGGTGGAGGCCGCGCGGGCTGCTTTCGAGAGCTTCTCGCAGAGCGCGAAGGACGAGCGCGTCGCTCTGCTGGAGCGGATCGTCGAGGAATATAAGAAGCGCATTCCGGACATCGCCAGGTCGATCTCCGAGGAGATGGGCGCGCCGATCTCGATCGCGCAGACCGCCCAGGCCGGCTCCGGCCTCGGCCATCTGATGTCGACGATCACCGCGCTGAAGGGCTTCGACTTCGAGGAGAGCACCGGCAAGAACAAGGTCGTCTACGAGCCGGTCGGCGTCGTCGCCCTGATCACGCCCTGGAACTGGCCGATGAACCAGATCGTCGCCAAGGTCGCGCCGGCGATCGCCGCCGGCAATGCGGTGATCCTCAAGCCCAGCGAGCAGACGCCGGGCTCGGCCGCGATCTTCGCCGAAGTGCTGGACGCGGCCGGCGTGCCGGCGGGCGTGTTCAACCTCGTCCAGGGCGACGGGCCGGGCGTCGGCACCGCGCTCGCGAAGCATCCCGACATCGACATGATCAGCTTCACCGGTTCGACCCGCGCCGGCATCCTCGTCGCGAAGAACGCCGCGGACACGGTGAAGCGGGTCCATCAGGAATTGGGCGGCAAGTCGCCCAACATCATCCTGCCCGACACGCCGCTCGACATGGCTTTGCCCGGCGGCGCCGGCGGCGTGCTGCTGAACTCGGGCCAGAGCTGCATCGCGCCGACCCGTTTGCTCGTCCACCGCTCGCAATATGAGGAGGCGATCGAGAAGCTCGCCGCGATCTTCGGCGGCAAGGCAGTCGACGATCCGGCGAAGGAAGGCGACCATATCGGCCCGGTCGTCAACAGGACGCAATATGAGAAGATCCAGGGCCTGATCGAGAAGGGCATCGCGGAGGGCGCCAACGTCGCCGTCGGCGGCCCCGGCAGGCCCGACGGCAAGGACAAGGGCTATTACGTCCAGCCGACCGTCTTCCGCGACGTCAGCAACGAGATGACGATCGCCCGCGAGGAGATTTTCGGGCCGGTCCTGGTCGTCATCCCCTACGACACGCTCGACGAGGCGGTGGCGATCGCCAACGACACGCCCTACGGGCTCGGCGCCTATATCGCCGGCGATCCCGCCGTGGCGAAGACGATCGTGCGCAAGATCCGCGCCGGCAGCGTGTTCGTGAATGCCGGCGGCCTCGACTTCAATTCGCCCTTCGGCGGCTACAAGCAATCCGGCAACGGCCGCGAGTTCGGCAAGTTCGGGCTGGAGGAGTTCCTGGAGACGAAGTCGGTGATCGGCGAGCTGCCGGCCGACGCGCCGCCCGCCGAAGCGGCCGGGTAGGCCCTCCTGATCCTCCCCGGGACGGGGCTACAGCATTCACACATTTCCTTTTTGTTCGTCATTCCCGCGAAAGCGGGAATCCAGAACGAAGCTGATATCAGTCACTTAGGCTGCCTGGATTCCCGCTTTCGCGGGAATGACGAATGACCCTAAGTGATTGATCTAAAACT
>JAFAZM010000383.1 GCA_019239785.1 Sphingomonadaceae bacterium | reverse complement strand
CGTCGCCGGTCAGCACGACGACGTTGCCGAGCCCGCGGAGCCGGGCGAGCAGCCGGCGCCGCGCGGCCTCGTGGCCGGCCCAGCTGTCCATGTTGAGGATGACGGGCCCGTCGCCGGTCTGCCGGTTCAGCGCCATCATCATCACCTGCTGGGCGATGCAGCTCCAGCGCGCCTGCGGCCGCGCCAGGTTGCGGGCGAGCCACGCCTCCTCCTCTGCGCTGATCATCGCGGCGTCCGGCGCGTTGAGCGTTGGGCAGGCCGGTGCGAAATCGTCGCCGCAGGGCGGGGGCGAGCGATATTGCCTTGTGTCGAGGATGTCGAAGGAGACCAGGTCGCCGTAGCGCGCCGACCGGTAGGCATCGATCGAGGCGCCGCGCGGGAAGAGGGAGCGGCGCACCGGCATATGCTCGTACCACGCTTGGAAGGCGGCGGCGCGGCGGGTGCGGAACAGCTCCGCCGGCGTTTCCCCGGCGTCGTAGTCCCCGCCCCAATTGTCGCGCACCTCATGGTCGTCGAAGGTCGCAATCCAGGTCTGCATCGCATGGGCGAGCTGCAGGTCCGGGTCGGTCTTGTACTGGGCGTAGCGGCGGCGATAGTCGGCGAGGTCGTAGCAGCGCTGGCCGACATGGTGGCGCACCGGCACGACGATGTCGCCGCTGTGGCTGGTCTCGATCGCGCTCTCCCAGCCTTCGTAGATATAGTCGCCATAATGGTAGAGGAAGGCGAGCTCCTCGTTCGCGAGCGCGCGATAGGCGGCATAATAGCCGGCCTCGTAATGCTGGCAGCCGGCGACGCCGAAGCGCAGCGCCCGCGGGCTCGCGCCGGCCGCGGGCAGGGTGCGGCCGCGGCCGATCACGCTCTTCTCGCCGAGGGTGCGGAAGCGGTACCAATAGGGCCGGTCGGGCTGCAGGCCGGCAAGCTCGACATGAACGCTGTGGGCGAGCTCCGGCCTGGCCAGCTCGGTGCCGCGGGCGACGATGTTGCGGAGCTGGTCGTCGGTGCCGACCTCCCATCTCACCTCGACCGGCATCATCGCCATGCCGCCATGCTCGGCGAGCGGCTCAGGGGCGAGGCGGGTCCAGATCACGAAGCCGTCCGGCGCCGGATCGCCGGCAGCGACGCCGAGGCTGAACGGCGCGGCGGTGAAGCCGCCATTCTGGGCGCGGAGGATGGCGGGAGCGGCGATGGTCGCGGCGGCCGCGCCGGCGACGAACTGGCGGCGATTCAGCATGATGAGGCCTATAGGGGAGATGCGACGGCGCGGTGAAGCGCGATTTGCGGATGGCCGACACCCGGGAGCCTTTGTTGTCGCATCGCTTTTTGCGGAAAACCGGTTCCCACTTTTCCGCGCGATGCTTAGACTGGAGCGGTCGGGGCGAAGCGGGGGGCGACCATGCGAGGCATCCCATATCTGGCGGCGGCGGTCCTCGCGCTCGCCGGCTGCGCCTTCAGCCAGGAGAAAGAGGCCGCGGAAGCGGCGGTCGTCCATTTCCACGCGCTGCTCGATGCGGGCCGCTTCCACGACATCTATGCGAACACCGCGGACGATTTCCGCCGGATCACGTCCGAGGCCGAGTTCATGCGCATCCTGCAGGTGGTGCACGACCGGCTCGGCGCGGTGCGGCGGGCGAGCGAAGGCAATTGGCGGGTCAATTTCCGCGACGGCACCAGCTTCGTCGAGCTCCATTATGCCACCGACTTCGCCTCCGGCCATGGCGATGAGGAGTTCATCTATCGCATCGCCGCGGGCAATGCCCGGCTCGCCGGCTATCATGTCAATTCACCGGCGCTGGGTGGCCCGCCAGCGCCGGCGCAGGCGTCCGGCAAGCTTGGCGAGAGTCCCCTGCCGGCGGCCCCGCCCGCCCCACCCGCCCCGCCCGCCCCGCCCGCGCCGGCCGGCGGCAAGGACGCGCCGCCGCCGGTGGTGACCGCGCCGACTGCGCCGACTGCGCCGACCGGCGGGAAATGAAGGCGGTGGGCATGATCCTGACGAAAGCGCCGGCGCTGGGGCGCGGACTCGCTCTGCTTCTTGCCGCGAGTCTCCCGGGGCCTGTCTCGGCGCAGGGTGGCGGGCAGATCACCGGCAACAGGCTGGAGCTTGGCGGCCGCATCCTCAGCCTGCGGCCCGAGGAGTCCACCCGCCTCGGCGACCTTCGCCAGGTCCTGCAGGGCGCCAACCGCGCCGCCCAGGACGGCGCGCTCGCCGCCGCCCGCGGCGTCGTCAGCAGCCCCGACGGACGCTATCTCCTCGCCGTCTACCAGTTCGAGCTCGGCCAGCAGCGGCACGACGACGCTTTGCGTGCGCCGGCGCTCGATGTGCTGATCGCCGACCGCAACACCCCGCGTGAACGGCTGCTCGGCTTCCTCGGCCTGCGGGGCAATATCGCCTTCCATAGTGGCGACCTGGCGACCGCCGCTGCGACCTGGGGCCGGCTGCTCGAGCTGCGGCCGGACGATCCACAGACGATCATGAACCTCGCCCAAGTCCGTGCCGGGCAACAGGACGCGGCCGGCGCGATCCAGCTGATCCGGCGGGCGGCCGCCGTCTCCGGAGGCGGGCTGGCGCCGGAGATCTGGTACCGGCAATGGCTGTCGATCGCCTTCAATGGGCATCTGGCGGCCGAGGGCGTCGCTGCCGGCCAGGCGCTGGTCGCCGCCTACCCGACACAAGCCAATTGGCGGATGGCGCTGGTCGCCTATCGCCAGCTCGCCGCGCCCCAGGATGCGGCGGAGATCGACCTGCTGCGGCTGATGCGGACCGCGGGTGCGCTCGTCCATCAGGACGAATATCAGCGGCTGGCCCAATTGCTGCTGCACGCCGGCCAGCCGGCCGAGGCGAAAGCGGTGCTCGACGAAGGCGTCCAGCGCGGGATCGTCAACGGGACCGCGGCGCCGATCCCGGCCGTCCGCCGCGAGATCGACCGCGCGCTGCAGCCCCCGCAGGGCGCGCGCGCCGCGCTGCCGCCGCCGGTGCTGACCGACGAGGCCGCGGCGCGCTTCCGCGCCGCCGCGGCGCTCGCCTCCGCCGGCCGCCGGGCCGAGGCCGAGACCGCCTTCCGCGCGATCGCCGATGCGGGCGCTGGGGGCGGGGCCTGGTATCCGGAGCTGGCGCGTTTCTGGCTGCTCTGGCTGGGCCGAGCGGGCTGATGCCGATCATTCCTCCCCCAAAGGGGCAGGGCAATCGCATATGAGTTTTCCCGAATTCTCACCCCGTTCGGGCTGAGCCTGTCGAAGCCCTTCCCTTCCTTGCAGCCGTAAGAAAGAAAGTCCTTCGACAGGCTCAGGACGAACGGGTCGTGGGTTTCACAGCATATGCGATTCCACCGCCCCAAAGGGGGGAGGATCAAGACTCAGACGTTGAACCGGAACAGCAGCACGTCGCCGTCCTGGACGACATAATCCTTGCCTTCCGAGCGCATCCTGCCCTTCTCCTTTGCGCCGGCCTCGCCGCCGGAGGCGACATAATCCTCATAGGCGATGGTCTCGGCGCGGATGAAGCCGCGCTCGAAATCGCTGTGGATCACGCCGGCCGCCTCCGGCGCCTTCGCGCCCTTCTCGACCGTCCAGGCGCGCGCTTCCTTGGGGCCGGCGGTGAAGAAGGTGATCAGGTGGAGGAGGTCGTAGCCGGCGCGGATGATCCGGGCGAGGCCGGTCTCGGCGAGGCCGAGGTCGGAGAGGAACTCGGCGCGGTCGTCGGCCGGCATCGTCGCGATCTCGGCCTCGATCCCCGCCGAGATGATCACCGCCTTGGCGCCTTCCGCCGCAGCGCGGGCGAAGACCGCCTCGCTATGAGCGTTGCCGGCCGCCGCCTCGGCCTCGTCGACATTGCAGACGTAGAGGACCGGCTTGGCGGTCAGCAATTGCGCCCGGTCGAGCGCCAGCTTCTCCTCATGGTCCTTGGGCTGCGCCAGCCGCGCCGGCTTCGAATCGCGCAGCAGCTCCAGCGCCTGGCCGAGGATGCCGGCCTGGACCTTCGCCTCCTTGTCGCCCTGCTGGGCCTTCTTGACGAGGTTCGGCACGCGCTTCTCGAGGCTTTCGAGATCGGCGAGCATCAGCTCCGTCTCGACGATCTCCGCATCGGCGACCGGATCGATCCGGTCCTCGACATGGGTGACGTCGCCGCCCTCGAAGCAGCGCAGGACGTGGACGATCGCGTCGACCTCGCGGATGTTGCCGAGGAACTGGTTGCCCAGCCCCTCGCCAGTCGAGGCGCCGCGCACCAGCCCGGCAATGTCGACGAATTCGAGCTGGGTCTCGATCACCTGCGCCGATTTGGCGATGCGCGCGATCTCCTGCAGCCGCGGATCGGGCACGGCGACGCGGCCAACATTGGGCTCGATCGTGCAGAACGGATAATTGGCCGCCTGCGCCGCCGCCGTTTCGGTGAGGGCGTTGAACAGGGTGGACTTGCCCACGTTCGGCAGCCCGACGATTCCGCAGCGAAAACCCATTGAGACTCCGTGGATTGGAAAGACGCCACGCGCGGGACGACGCGG
>JAFAZM010000340.1 GCA_019239785.1 Sphingomonadaceae bacterium | reverse complement strand
CCGCGCCCTCGAGCAAGGCCTCCATCGCCGATTTGTACTGGCTCTTGATATAGTCGACCCCGCTGTAGAGAATCCGGAAATGGACTTTCGGGTTCTCCCGCTCGAGCTGCCGGAGCACCTCCGCCGCTTCGTCGAACACGGTGACGTCCGACGCGCCCTTCGACTTCGACAGGCCGAAGCTGAGCACCTGCCGTCCGTTCATCATCGCCAGGCTGCGCTGCTCGGCAAAGGAATCGCGCACGTCGGCGAGCTCGCTGAGCCGGACGGTCCGTCGGCCGCCGACGAAGATGTTCTGCTGGCCGAGCCGATAGGCGTCCTGGGCGTTGCCGATGACCCGCAGCGCCTGCTCCGAGCCGGCGATCTGGGTGCGGCCGCCGGCGGCGTTGATGTTGGTCTGCCGCAGCTGGTTGTTCACCTGCGCCGCGGTGATCCCGTAGGATTGCAGCTTGGCCGGATCGAGGATGACGCGGATCTCGCGGCTGACGCCGCCGCCGCGATTGACCGCGGCCATGCCATTGACGCCGAGCAGCCGACGGCTGACGACATTGTCGACATACCAGCTCATCTGCTCGAGCGTCATGTCGGTGGTCTCGGCCGAATAATAAGCGATCGGGCTGCCGCTCGCGACGTTCTCCAGCTGTACCTGCGGCTCGAGAATGCCCTCGGGCAGGTTCGAGCGGACTTGGGCGACGGCGTTGCGGACGTCGTTGACGGCGCGGTCGACCGGCACGCCGATGTTGAAGATCACGAAGGTGAACGACTGGCCTTCGCTGACTCGCGAGGAGATCTCGTCGACGCCGTTCACGCCGCGGACCGCGCCTTCGATGCGCTGGGTCACCTGGCTCTCGAGCTCGGTGGGCGCCGCCCCCGGCTGCGAGACCATGACCGACACGGCCGGAAATTCGATGTCCGGATTGTCGTTCACGTCCATCCTGAGGAAGCTGACGATGCCGGCGAGCGTCAGCGCGGCGAACAGGACCAACGAGGGGACCGGATTGCGGATCGACCAGGCCGAGATGTTGCGCAGGTTCATGGACGAAATCCTTTACCGGATGGACGCCTCACATTTCAGGTGAACGAAGTGGCCGGGCCGCGCTGGCGCTCCCCAAGCGCCGAGGCGCCTGTCGCGGCGCGGCCGTTCTAGCAAAGCACTGCTTCTGCCGCGCCGGGGCGCCGTCATCGAGAGGCGCCCCGAGCGCGTCACTCGGCCGCCTGCGGGGCGGGTGCCGCCGCGCCGGCGCCGCCGGTGGTGAACCAGCGCCGCAGCTTCGGGCCGAGCCGCGATTCGATGCCGAGCGCGAGGCTGAACGTGCCCGGCACCAGCACCAGGGTAAGCAGGGTCGAGAGGATCAGGCCGCCGATCACGGTGATACCCATTGGCGCCCGCCAGGAGGAATCGCCGTGCAGCGAGAAGGCGGTGGGGATCATGCCGGCGGTCATCGCGACCGTCGTCATCACAATCGGCTGGGCGCGCTTGCGGCCGGCATCGACGATCGCCTCGAACTTGGGCACGCCCTTCTCCATCTCCTCGAGCGCGAAGTCGATCAGCAGGATCGAGTTCTTCGCGACGATGCCGAGCAGCATCAGCAGGCCGATATAGACCGGCATCGAGACCGGCGAGCCGGAGATCCAGAGCGCGAGCAGGCCGCCGAGCGGCGCGAGCAGCAGCGAGCCCATGTTCACGAACGGCGGCAGGAAGCGGCGGTAGAGCAGGACCAGCACCGCGAAGACCAGGAAGACGCCGGAGAGGACGGCGATGATGAAGCTCTTGATCAGCTCCGCCTGCCACTTCACGTCGCCGACGATCAATTGCTGAACGCCGGTCGGCAGGTGCTGCATCACCGGCAGCTGGGCGATCTTCGCGCGCGCCTGGCTGCTGACCGCGCCCGGGGCCAGGTCGGCGCCGACGGTGATCTGGCGCAGCTGGTTGGTGCGGTCGATCTGGGTCGGGCCGGCGCCGAAGCTGATGTCGGCGACGACGTGCAGCGGCACGGAGCCGCCCGAGGTGGTCGGCACCGGCAGATTGCGGATCGAGGCGAGGCGCTGGCGCGCATCCTCGCCGAGCGCGGTGTGGATCGGGATCTGCCGGTCGGACAGCGAGAATTTTGCGGTGTTCTGCTCGATCTCGCCCAGCGTGCCGATGCGGATCGCCGTGCTCAAAGCCGCGGTGGTCACGCCCAGATTGGCGGCGAGGTCGAGCCGCGGATGGATGACGATCTCCGGCTGCTGGAGGTTGCCGCTGACCCGCGGCGCGGTGAGCTCGCGGATCGAGGCCATCTGCTGGACGAGCTGGTTTGCGGTCTGCGAGAGCACGACCGGGTCTTCGCCGCCGAGCGTGATCTCGACGTCGCGGCCGCCGAACTGCGAGCGGAAGGAGACGCGTGCGTCCGGGATCTGGGCGAGCCGCGGCGCGAGCGCGCGCTCGAACTGGATGCTCGTCCGTGTCCGGTCGGGGCGGAAGGTCGCTGCGACGTTGGCGGTGCCGACGCGGACGCGCTGGGTCACATGGGCGACCTCGGGCTGCGTGCGCAGGATTCGCTCGACCTCGTTGGCGACGCGGCCGGTCTGGGCGAGCGTGGTGCCCGGCGCCATCGTGACGTTCACGACGCTGCGCTCGGCATTGTTCTGCGGCTGGAAGGTCTGCGGCAGGATCGCGAACATGCCGATCGTGAAGACCAGCGACAGGAAGCCGGCGAGCACGGTCACCCAGCGGTGCCGCAGCGTCCATTTCAGCACGCCGATATAGGCGTCCATCAGCCAGCCTTCGCCATGCTTGGCGTGGCCGTGCGCCTTCAGGAAATAGGCGGCGATCATCGGTGTGATCAGGCGGGCGACGGCGAGGCTGAGCAGCACCGAGGCGACGACGGTGAAGCCGAAATTCTTGAAGAACTGGCCCGCGATGCCCGGCATCAGGCCGACCGGCAGGAACACTGCGACGATCGACATCGTCGTCGCGAGCACGGCGATGCCGATCTCGTCGGCGGCTTCGATCGAGGCCTGGTAGGCGGTCTTTCCGAGCCGCATGTGCCGGACGATATTCTCGATCTCCACGATCGCGTCGTCGACGAGCACGCCTGCGACCAGGCTCAAGGCGAGCAGGGTCATGTTGTTCAGCGAGAAGCCGAGCAATTCCATGAACCAGAAGGTCGGGATCGCGGATAGCGGGATGGCGAGCGCCGAGATCAGGGTCGCACGCCAGTCGCGCAGGAACAGGAAGACGACGACGACGGCGAGCAGCGCGCCCTCGATCAGCGCCTCCTTGGCCGAGGTGTACTGGATCTTCGCATAATGGACCGAATTGTTCAGCTCGACGAAGTGGACCCGGGGGTTGATCTCCTCGAGATGGTGCAGCGCCTCGACCGCGCCGTCATAGACGGTGACGTCCGACTGGTTCTTGGCGCGCGAGAAGCTGAAGCTCAGGATCTGGCGGCCGTCGTGCATCGAATAATTGCGCTGCTCGGCATAGAGGTCGCGCACGTCGGCGACGTCGGAGAGCTTGATCGTGCGGCCGCCGCCGATCGCGATCTGGGTCTGGCCCAGCTGGTAGGCGCTGCCGGCATTGCCGAGCACGCGCAGGGTCTGCTCGGTGCCGGCGATCTGGGCGCGGCCGCCGGCGGCGTTGAGGTTGGTCTGGCGGAGCTGGGCGTTGACCTGACTCGCGGTGATCCCGAAGGCCTGGAGGCGGGTCGGATCGAGGTTGACCCGAATCTCGCGGCGGACGCCGCCGCTGCGGTCGACGCCGGCGAGGCCCGGCACCGAGAGCAGGGCGCGGGAGACGGTGTTGTCCACATACCAGCTCAGCCGCTCGATCGACATGTCGGTCGAGACCACGGCGAAATTGGCGATGTCGTTCTCGCTCGCCGTGTCGGCGCGGCCGACCTGCGGCTCGAGGATGCCGTCCGGCAGGCTCGAGCGGATCTGGCTGATCTGGCTGCGCATGTCCTCGACCGCGCGGTCGATCGGCGTGCCGATCGCGAGCTGGACGACGGTCTGGCTGCTGCCTTCGCGGACGGTCGAGTTGATCTCCTCGACGCCCTGCACCGAGCGCGCCGCGGCCTCCACCTTCTGGGTGACCTGGGTTTCCATCTCGATCGGCGAGGCGCCGGGCTGCGAGATGTTGACCCAGACGATCGGGAAATCGATGTCCGGCTGCAGCGAGACGCCCATCCGCATGAACGAGATCAGGCCCGCCAGCGTCAGGAACATGAACAGGACGAGCGGCGGGACCGGGTTCCGGATGGCCCAGGCGGAGATTCTGCGGAAGCTCACTCTAAGTTCCTAACGCGTGGGGCGGGCCAGCTCCGGGCGCACCTTCTGCCCCGGATTGAGGAAGGCGCCGGCCATCAGCACGACCCGCTCGTTGCCGGTCAGGCCCTGGACGACGGAGACGCCATGGTCGGTGACCTCGCCGATCGTGACCGGACGGCGGACGACCGTGTTGTGATCGTCGACGATGTAGACGAAATTGCCGTGATCGTCGGCCTGGATCGCGGATTCCGGCAGCATCGGCGCGGTGGTCGTCCCGGCATGGATCTGCGCCTGGGCGAAGCCGCCGGGGCGGAGCTCGCGATTATAGGGGACCAGGATCCGCGCCGCGCCCTGGCGGGTCTGCGGGTCGACGACCGGCGCCACCTGCCAGACCGCGCCCTGGTAGGATTGCGGCGAGCCGACCGGCGTCACCTGTGCGATCGTGCCGACGTTGATCTGCGCGAGATCGTCCTGCGCGAGCATCGCCATCAGCTCCATCTCGCCGCCGGCGGCGATCCGGAACAGGGCGCCCGAGCCGGGGCCGACCACCTGGCCGGCCTCGACCGAGCGGGTCAGGACCAGGCCCGCGGTCGGCGCGCGCACGTCGAGCTGGCCGATCTGGGCGCGGGTCGCGGCGAGCTGGGCCTGGGCGACCCGGACGCGCGCCGCCGCGGCGTCGCGGGTGGAGCGCTTCTGGTCGAGGTCCGCGCGGCTGATGAAGCCGCGGCCGACCAGCGACTGGGCGCGGTCGAGATTGTTCTGGGCGAGCTGGAGATCGGCGCGCGCGACCTCGATCTGGGCGGCGAGCTGGGCGGCGGTCTGCGCCTGGACGCTGCGGTCGATCACCGCCAGCACCTGGCCGGCGCCGACCCACTGGCCCGGCTCGACGAGCACGCGCACGACCTGGCCGCCCGAGCCGGGGACGCCGACGGGCATGTCGCGGCGCGCTGCGAGCGAGCCGGTCGCGGTGATGATCCGGTCGACCTGCGTCCGGCCGGGAGCGGCGACGGTGACGGCCGGAAGCTGCTGGCCCTGGTCCGCCTGCGGCGCCGCGGCCTTCTCGCCGCGTCCGCCGAGCATCATGACGGCGATCACTGCGACCGCCAGCAGGGCGATGACGGCGATGATGATCCGCCGGCGCCGACGCTTCTTGGCGAGCGCCTCGTCGTCGACGACCACGTCGTCGATCGCGTCACGGCTCCATTTGGTCGACTCGTAGTTCATCGCTTTCATCGTCCCCACTCGAAAAGTGCGGAATAAACCGCGCTCCGGCTAGCTGTGTTAGCCGAATATATCACCCCGGACAAGCCTTAAACACGGCCGCCGCCGCCATTTCCCCGCCTGGCGGCCCCGCGACCGCGCTTTACAACGAATGCGGCGGCTTTACCATTGCTGAATGCGGGCGCCCCCCTGTGCGCCGGCAGGGAGGAAGCCCTATGTCTCAATATCTTGCGGATCATGGCTGGCTGGCGTGGATCGTCATCGGCTTCCTCGCCGGCGCGATCGCCAAGGCGATCACCCCCGGCCGCGACCCCGGTGGCTGCCTGATGACCATCCTTTTGGGCATTGGCGGCGCGGTCCTGGCGGGCTTTCTCGGCCAGCAGCTGGGCTGGTACCGGCCCGGCCAGGGCGCCGGATTCATCGCCGCGATCGTCGGCGCGATCCTGATCCTGTTCGTCTACCGGCTGGTCGCCGGCCGGCGCTGAAACGAAAAGGGCCGCCGGTGCCGGCGGCCCTTCTCTGTCTTCCTGTCGGGGACGCGGTCAGCGCAGGCTGCCGCGCCGCACCAGGTTGACGATGGCCAGCAGCACGATCGCGCCGAGCAGCGACACCAGGAACGCGGTGAGGTTGAGCGGCGCCTCGTTGATCGTGCCCCGATTCAGGATCAGGCCGCCGATGAACGCGCCGACGATGCCGACGACGATGTTGAGCAGGACGCCCTGCTGCGCATTCGTGCCCATGACCATGCTGGCGAGCCAGCCCACGATGCCGCCGACCACGAGCCAGACGATGATGCCGATCATTTTTCCCTCCTCCTGTCGCGGAGCCGCTGCCGTTACAGCTGCGATCCGATCCCAAGACGCGTCACGACCGCGCTTGTTCCTGGGAGAAGGAGGAATGAGCTTGCGATGGGAAGGGTGACGGGCCGAAACGGCCCGCCTGTCTCAGTAACCCTGCTGGCGCTCGTAGAGGGTCTTGTAATGCTGGATGCGGGTGACGCGCAGGCCCGGCATGCCGGAGCGGTCGACGGCGCGCTGCCAGCCGGCGAATTCCTCGAGGCTCAGGCCGTAGCGTTCGCAGGCCTCGTCGACGCTGAGCAGGCCGCCATTGACCGCGGACACGACCTCCGCCTTGCGGCGCACCACCCAGCGGGTGGTGGTGGGATCGGGCAGCGAGTCCAAGGTGAGAGGCTCGCCGAGCGGGCCGATGACCTGGGCAGGGCGAATTTTCTGATTCTCGATCATTCGTACCTCAAAAACTTCACGCGCTTTCGGCCCCTGTTCGCGCCGTCGGCGTAACCTGCATTAGCGGGAGAGCGTTGAAGGAAGGCTAAAACGCCACGGTAAATAACACGGTGATCATGCTTTACGGCTCGTTGCGCCGGCGTTTCACTTCGGCACGGTTGAAACAGCCGCGCTGCGCCGAGGCGGCCTCGGCCCAGTCCGGGCCGCCGAGCACGATCTCGCCGAGCGGGTCGGCCGGGGCCGGCGCGGCGGCGCCGGCGCGGGCCTGAGCGCGCGCCGCCTCGCTCGCCGCCGCCTTCGCCGCCAGGGTCGCGGTCAGTACCGAGAAATCGAGCGGCGCCGGCTCCCGCTTGCCGAGCAGGCGCCGCGCGCGCAGCTGAAAGGATTCGTCCATGCCCCGATCCCCTAGAGGCAGAGGGTGAAAAGCGGGTAAAGCAAAGGATCAAAGCGGTTGGGGGCTGGGAGTTCCGGCCTTCATGTCCTATCTGGCGCCGATCATGCTCGCGGATTTCCAGCTCTCCCGGCCGGCCGCCAAGGCCCGGATCGTCGTCGCCATGTCGGGCGGCGTCGATTCCTCGGTCGTGGCCGCGCTGGCCGCGAAGAGCGGCGCCGAGGTGATCGGGGTGACGCTGCAGCTCTACGATCATGGCGCGGCGGTCGGGCGCGGCAAGAGCTGCTGCGCCGGCCGCGACATCTACGACGCCAGGGCGGTCGCCGAGCGGCTCGGCATTGCCCATTACGTCTTCGATTATGAGAGCCGGTTCCGCGAGAGCGTGATCGAGCGCTTCGCCGACGAATATGCGCGCGGGCGCACGCCGATCCCCTGCATTTCCTGCAACCAGGGCGTGAAGTTCACCGACCTGCTAAGCCTCGCCCGCGATCTCGGCGCCGACTGCCTCGCCACCGGCCATTATGTCCGCCGCGTCGCTGGCGCGAACGGCGCGGAGCTGCACCGGGCCGCCGATCCGGCGCGCGACCAATCCTATTTCCTGTTCGCGACGACGCGCGCGCAGCTCGATTTCCTGCGCTTCCCGCTCGGCGGCCTGCCCAAGCCGGCGGTGCGCGCGCTCGCGGCCGAGCTCGGCCTGCCGGTGGCGGCCAAGCCGGACAGCCAGGACATCTGCTTCGTCCCCGACGGCGATTATGCCCGCGTGGTCGAGAAGGTGCGGCCGGAGGCGGCCGTCCCCGGAGAGATCGTCGACCGGGACGGCCGCCTGCTCGGCCGCCATCGCGGGCTGATCCACTTCACCGTCGGCCAGCGCCGCGGCCTCGAGCTCGGCGGCCAGGCCGAGCCGCTCTACGTGCTGCGGCTCGAGCCGGAGAGCGGCCGCGTCGTCGTCGGTCCCAAGCAGGCGCTGGCGGTGCGCAGCGCCCGGCTGAGCGCGGTGAACTGGCTGGGGGAGGGGCAGGGTGAGGGACTGACGGCGAAGGTCCGTTCGCTGGCGCGGCCCGTCCCCGCGCGCTTCGACGGTGAGACGGTTCGCTTCGGTTCGCCCGAATATGGCGTCTCCCCCGGCCAGGCCGCCGTCCTCTACGACGGCGACCGCCTGCTCGGCGGCGGCTGGATCGAGGAGACGGTGGCGGCGGAGCTGGAGCCGGCCTGAGCGAGCACGAGGCCTTTGGCCAATTCCGTCTTCCAGGTTCGCCCAGTCACCGTCGGACGCCTCCGTCCTGAGGCGTGACGAAGAACGTTCGCAGGCTTCGATGCCGCCGTGCGCGGACGCATTGTGGGGAAGCGCTTTCGAAACGAGGAACAGCTCGTCGCGACGGCCACGGATCGCATCCGCGATCAGCAGCCGCAGGACGGCCCGGGCGCCGGACCGCCACGCGCGGACTGACAATGGCGCGCCGTTCGGCCGGAACGAGATGCTAGCGGCTGGGGCTCCTTCGGTTCAGGACGCAATGCGTCGTTACCCTCGCAGAACAATCCGGAAGCCCTGCAACGCCATTCGCGGCCACCGGGATGACGAGCCGCACTTCGGCTCCGGGCGGCGGCACGACGGCGATCGGCGGGGCATGGGGATCGGGGGGAATGACCGCAAGCGCGGGAGGCGCCCCGGGCGCCGTCGGCGGCACCACCGCGACCGCAGGCATGCCGGGTCTCGGCGGCAGGATCGCAATGGCTGGCGGTGCGCCAGGCCGAGGCGGCGGCACGACCGCGACCCTTGGCGCATCGGGCTGGGCCTCCGGAAAAGCTGCGGCGACGTTCGAGGGAGCGATCAGTGCGACGGACATGGTCGTCGCAAGCAATGGGACGGTCGCGCGGTTCATCGGTGGATCCTTCAGGTTGCTCGGGCGGGCGGGTTGCTTGAAGGGGTTTTCACGGCTTTGCGCTGACGATCGTCAGTATCCGGCGCCAGGCCGGGATGCGGCTGCTAGAGCAGCAGGCCGAACAGCCGATACGCCCGCTCCCAGTCTTCGGTCATCGGGTTCCTGAGCTCCTCGTCGGTGATCCTGAACGTCTCCGCGAGGGCGATGCACAGCGCGCCGGCGATTTCAGGGAAGCGCGCCTCCGTCTCGTCGCCGATCGCCAGATCGGTCGGCGGCAGCCTGATCAGCCCGGCCAGGTATTCCGTCAGCCGCAGCTCCACGTTGACCAGCCGGAAACGGTGGATCGTCTCCTGGAGCCCCTTGGTGATCGGCAGATCCCAGGGCTGGACCACGTCGCGCGCATTGGCCCTGGCGTTCGCTTCGCCGCGCACGACGAGATCCTCGACCTTGCGGCGGACGAAATCCTCGAGCCGGCCGAAATCGCTCTTGTCGAGATCGAGCCCCGCGGCTCGACGAAACAATTGCTCCAGCCTGTGAATGGTCGCCACCGCCATCTTTCACCTCGCCTGTATCGGCGGGACTCCCTGCGCTCCGGCACCCGGCAAAGCCTTGACGCTCGTCAAGGCGGCGCTCGGCGGATCGGCCGAAAGCCGCGCCACCAACCATTGTTCGGACAGGCACATGAGCGTTCAGCAGATCGACAGGAGCGGATGGACAATCTTCTTCGACACCTTCACCAGGACATTGGTCGGCAAGCGGGCGGAGATCGAGCTCGCTTCGCTCGACATCGGGGACCAGATCGAAGCCGAATGGGCGCCGCTGATCGGCATTGCCTATGACCAGAAGGACGACCTGATCGAGGTTGCCCTCGAGGGCAGCGACCATCTGATCAAGGCGCCGAAGCAGGTCTATGTCGACTATGATGTCGGCGGGGCGATCGCCGTCGAGATCGTCGATTCGGACGGCACCAGCCAGATCCTGAAATTGAAGGATCCGCTGGCCCTGCCCGCGCCGGGCGAGCTCCCGGCGGCCGAGCCGGCGGCATGATATCCGTCCTTCTCCACATCAATCCCGACCCCGGCCATGGGGCGCGGCTGGCGACCGCGATCGCCCTCGCCAGGAGCCGGGCGGGACACATCATCTGCGTCCAGGTCCTGCCGCCCCCGATGGCGGTCGGCGACCCGGCCGGCGCGGTGACCGTTGCCGAAATGATCGAGGCGATGGAGCGGACGGCCCGGGAATTCCAGGAGGAGGTGGAGCTGAGCCTGGAGCAGGCCGAGCTGGAATGGACCTGGCTGCGCCTCATGGAGGACGCGACGACGGCGATCGTCAGCCATTCGCGGCTCGCCGACCTGATCCTGCTCGGCGCCGACGAGAGCGTTCTCCCGCTGGCGCCGGTGGTGCTCGACGCCCGTACCCCGGTGCTTGCCGTGCCGCGGCAAGGCGCCGGCTTTCCGGCCGGAGCGCCGGCGGTCCTGGCCTGGAACGGCTCGCACCCCGCCGCGAACGCGATGCGGGCCGCGCTGCCGCTGCTCCGCGACATGGAGATCACGCATATCCTGGTCGTCGACCAGGACGATGAGGAGTTTCCGGCGGCACGCGCGCTGGAATATCTTTCGCATCATGCCCTCAACGCCGAAATCCACTGGCGCCACAGCGAAGGGGGGAGGGTGGCCGAAACGATCCTCACCTTCGCCGGTCACGTCGAAGCGGGGCTGATCGTGGCTGGGGCTTTCGGCCACAATCGTATCCGCGAGCTGCTGCTTGGCAGCGTCACCCGCGAATTGACCAGGCGCAGCCCCTTGCCGCTTTTCCTTTCCCACTAGAGCGAGCGATCAGATTGCATCTGATCGCTCGCTCTATTCATTTGTTTCGCCGCGATTTTCGAGTCGTCGGACGATCCCGTCCGACTGCAAATCGCTCTAAGCGCTGCGCGCGCTCAGCCCCTCCGAAGCGCCTGCTCGACCCAAGCGACGATCGCCGACGTCGGCATCGCGCCGGAGGTGCGGGCGAGCTCCTGCCCCTTCCGGATCACGATCATGCTCGGAATGCCGCGAATGCCGAAGCGCCCGGCAATGGCGGGCTCGGCCTCGGTGTCGAGCTTGCCGAGCCGCACAAGCGGCTCCAGCCGGGGCGCCGCCGCCTCGAAACTGGGAGTCATCATCCGGCACGGACCGCACCATTCCGCCCAGAGGTCGATCACCACCGGCAGGTCGCTCTTGAGCGCGTGCGAATCGAAGTTCGCGGCGCCGATCTCGACGGCTTTGCCCTGGAAGAGCGGGCTGTGACACTTGCCGCATTTCGGATTGCGATCGAGCTTCGCGCGCGCGACCCGGTTCAGCGCCGCATCGGTCGGGCAGGCGACGACCAGCATCTCGGCGGCTGCTTCCGGCGGGCGATCGGCGATCGTATCGGACATCGGGATCTCCTTTGCGGCCCGCAGGGCGGGACGTCGCAGCCGCTCTGCCTGCCGGATCAGCGGATGAGCGCCGTCCCCTCCGGCTCCCCTTTGGCCGGCCGGCTTTCGATGGTCAGGGGATGATCGAGCAGCGGCACGCCCGGATGGGCGCGCTCGAGCTCTTCCATCAGCTCGCCGATCACCGCGCCGATCCGGTGCGGACGGCTGAGCTCGGCCAGCTCCTCGGCTTCGCCGACGCCCTCGACCCTCGCCTTGACTCGGACCAGCATGATGCCCTCCTTTTCTGCGCGGCCTTGTCGCGCGCCGGCGCCGGCCCGGCATTGACGGCGGTCAGCAACCGGCACGATCGGTGCGCACCGTCTCCTGAGCTAGTCCGCTCGAATGGTGCCCTTCGGCGCGGAGTCGTGCGTCGTCTCCTGCCGTGTCGGCAAGGCTCCGCACAGCCACGCTGCGATGTTCAGCGCGTAACGGTGCGTGTCCGCCATCGCTTCGGGCACGCGCCGGAGGCCGTCGCCCGGCTTTTCGGTGACGAAGCTCGGGCAGCCGGACCGCGGGTCCCAATTATAGTCGGCGAAGCGGTGGAAGGTGCTTTCGGCAATCGCCGCGCCGCCATGCGCGCCAGGCTCGAAGGCGACGAGGATGTTGAAGTCGGCGCCGGTCGCCTTGCTCTTTCCCTTCACGAGAACGCGCGCCTCCTCCCCTTCCGGAGCGCCGACGTCGCCCTCGTGAGGGTGAGCAGGCAGGAAGCGGATCGCGCCCGTGGGCGATCGCTCGCTGGCGAGCAGAGGATGCGCCTCTCCGACAATCTCGACCTCCAGAAAGTCGCCGTTCGCTCCGGAGTGGAAGTTCGGCCAATCGATGTCGGTCGTTTCAGAATCGTCCCGTTTGCGCCGGCTGACGTCCGGATCCGGCTGTTTGGAATGGAAGTAATGCGCCTTGCCGACGCCGCCGAGGGTGCAGACGGACGACCCCAGGTCCATATGGTCGCGCGTCACGAGCAGTCCCCCGCCATTCTCCCTGAAGCGGGAGATGGCAGCGCAATCCTCCTCGGTAAGACCGTTTCCGGTATCGACCGCAAACAGCCAGAGCTCGTCGAAGTCGCTTCGATCGATGGTCGACAGCACCGAGTCCGGCTTCCCGGGCGGATCGCGATCGCGTGCGGTCACTTCGTAGAGCGCGTTGCCGCCTTCATCACGCGCGTCGCGAAGCAGCGCGGCCAGGCTGCTGAAGCGCGCGATCGACCAATCGTCCTCGGTGGTTGGGATGGTGGTCTGGAGCAGGATTTTCTTCGGCTCGATCATGGCATCTCCATCAGCGCACCGACGGGGCGACAGCCGTCGTCGTCCCTGGCCGAGCACCCCGATCCCGGATCGGCATGCGGCGTTTTCGCCTGAGAGCCGCCTCGCGCAACATGACGAGCGTCAGTTTTTCAGGGCGCGCAGGATGGTGAGCCGGTGGCCCCTCCGGGGAGGGAGAGTCGGTGCTGCGCCGCCGGGCTCGGTCCTTCCGCGGGATGTGCGAGGTGGCTCACATTTCGCGCACGTCGGTCTGAGCGTCGGGGTGACGGGTTTCCGAAAGGACGTCGCCGACGATGGTGAGCGGCCCGCTGGGCAGCAACGGCGTGTCGTGCCATTGCTCGATCAGCCTTTTATAGGCCTCGCCGACCGGGCGGATGCGGCGTTCCAGGTCGTAGAGACCGAGCGGGTTCGGGCGGCCGTTGAGCTCCCGCAAGGCGCTGTCCCAGTCCACCTGGTCGATAAGCGAGTACCAGGTCATCCCGCACAGCGGCACGCCCTCGTGCCGCAGTTGCTGGACGTTCGCCCAGGTCTTCCACAGCCACTGCACCGATCCCGGTTCCATGAGATTGGTCTCGGTGTGCATGATCGGCAGATGGTAACGCTCGTAATAATGCCGGCCGAGCAGGTAATAGCCGAATATCTCGCCGCTTCCGAGCCGCACATTCTCGTTGATGAGAAGATGCTCGTTCGTGACGTAATAGTCCTGGCCGATGATGAAGTGCTCGCGAAGGTCCTGCTGCAGGAAGAAAGTATATTCCTGCGGGGTCATGCCATTGTCCATCAGGTAGATGTACATGCCGGATTCCACGCGGTAGCCGCAGGCGAGATCGAGGGTCAGGAAGCGGCGCTCGTTGAACATCCGGGCCTTGCGCACGAGGCTCGGATGATTGGCGTGCGTGTGCTCCGAGGATTCGCACAGGATGAACAATGCGTCGGGCCTGACGGTAAGGATGGCGAGCATCGCCTCCGTGTTCGCGCGGGCGATATTCTTGACCGCCGTGACGAAAGCGCGATGGCTCGACAGCCGCTCGTTCCACCAGCCGTAATAGGCGCTGAACTCGGCGGTGATGTACATCTCGTTGATCGGCGTGAACAACCGGACCCACGGATAACGCCGGGCGAAGGCGAGCGCATATTCGGCAAAATGGCGGGGAAATTCCGGGTTCTGGAAATCGCCCAGCCAGTCCGGCAGGCCGAAATGGCAAAGGTCGATGACGGGCAGGACCGTGCGGCCGCGAAGGACCGCCATCACTTCATCGATGAACGACCAGTCGTAGCGACCGGGAGCGACGTGGATGCTGTAATAGGGCGGGCCATAGCGCAGGAGCCGGCAGCCGAGCTCGTCGACCAGGTCGAGATCCTCCCGCCATCTCTCGTAATGGCTGCATTCACGCAGCTGGTCGCGCCGGACTTCCTTCCCGTCGGGTCCCGCGATGACGGGGTAGCTGCATTCGATCCCGGTGGCGAAGAGGAAACGGGCGGTGGAAGGATTCGAAACCCTCCGCGCGACATAGAAGCGGAAGGCGTCGGGATCGTCCGCGTCGGACGGCGGTTGAGCCCGCTTGCTGTCCGGACGGTCCATGCCGGCTCAACGGGCAAGCAGGAGGATCGTGCGGGTGCGCAGGCGGCAGGCGATGTGCCCGCCCAGGCGCTTCGCGAGGGAGGCGGCAGCCGCGAGCCGGAAGTCCCGGCCCGGATCGGGTTTGGCGTCGAGGAGAAGCTCTTTCATGCAGCCGCCCTTTCGGAGCGAACCGCCTGCGCCGGTCGCGCCGGACCGGCATTGACGGGCGTCAGCAACCGGGCGGCAGCCGGCGGCCGCCGTCCCTCGTCATGCAATGGCCGCGTCAGGTGGCCGGCCGGGCGTTGGCGTGGCCCCTTGCCGCGGTGAACAGCGCCTTGATCCGATCGAACAGGCCGCCGCCAGCAATCGCCTGTCCCTGCGTCGCCGCTTCGATCTGCCGCAGCTGATCGAGCAGGCCGTCGAGATCCGGCCGGGTCGCGTAGCCGAGCGCCTGGGCGAGCTGCAGCTGCAGCCGCGCATCGGCGATCATGTGCTGCAGCCGACCATTCTCCTCCGGCGTGCGCTGCGCCTTTTCGGCAAGCGGCCGCGCCTGATCGATCAGCGCCTCGGCCCGCACCAGCGGCAATGGGATGATCGTCTCCTCGACGACGAGCGTCGCGAGCGCGGTCTGCAGCACCGCCGCGGCCTCGGCGGCCCGGCCGCCATGGATCAGCGCCCCGGCTTGCCGGATCGCCGCCGGATAGGTCGCGAGCGGCAGGCTGGTCACGCTGATGACGTCTTCGCTCGCGAGACCCGCGAGCAGGTGGCGCGCATCCTGGACCAGGCCGGCCGCAAGCGCAGCCGTCGCCTGCCTCCGCACGGCCGTCACGGCGTCGGGCGTGGTCAGGACGTCGTGGACGACCGCGCGCACGTCGACCGGGGCCAGCGCCAGGCCGGGATCCGCCGCCAGGACCAGGTCGAGCTTGCCCGTCGCCCGCTCCAGCGCGGCGACCGCATCGTCGGGCCGGTTGCCCGCGAGCAGATCGAGCGCCCGCTGGGTTTCCTGGAGCGCCGTCACCGCGTCGGCGACGAGATGCCGGCGCTTCTCGGCGATCTGCGCGGCGAGGCTCGCATCCGCGGGTTGCGCGGGCGCCGCCGCCGTCGCGGCCGCCGGCGGCGCGGCATTGCCCTGCTCGCCATTCTCGTTGCCGTTGCGCGAGCAGGCCGGCAGCAGCAGCGCCGCCCCGCAGGCCAGCAAAGTGAGATGCGATCGCAGCTGCGTGGCGACGCGGCCGGCTGGAACGGCGCTGCGCGCGATGATGAGCATGGCCTTCTCCCTGAACGGTGAACGGCCTCCCGGCCTAGGGGCGCCGACGCCGCGCACCATGACGATCGTCAATGCGCGTCATGAAGGCCGGCTGCGCCTGCCTTCACGCGCGGCGGGGTCAGGGAAGCGCCTCGGCAGCGGCGACCGCGGCGGCCCAATGTTCGCGCAGCTCGTGCGGCAGCGCCTGCTGGACCTTCGCGATCTCGTCCGGATCGAGGTGCCGCGAAAGGATTCCGAACACGGCTTCGGCGGCCCGGGCCGGCGGAATCGGCGGATCGAGATCGATGGTCCCGGGTGCGAGCAGCGCGAGGAAGTCGCCCCAGCTGCGGACCGGCACGGGCACGTCGGCCGGGCGGAACTGATCATAATAGGCGCCCCGCACCAGCAGCGGCAGCTGGGCGCTGAACTTGGCGCCGAGCGGCAGCGGAAGGCGATCGCGAACGGCCCGGAGCACCACGCCGAGCACATGCCAGGCCGGCCGGCGGCCGACCCCAAGCTCGCCCATGATCTCGTCGAGCCAGATATGCGTCTTCTGCAGACTGCTGTCGAAGACCTCGAGACCGCTGGTCGGCATGCTACACCTCCGGGATTCCCTTGCCGGGAGGCGGCGGCGCGCCGGCGCCTCCATGAAAATGGTCCGCGTTGCCGATCGAGCTCGACGAGGCGCCGTATCGCCGTGGCGCGACCGGACCGGTCATCTCTCGTCGACCGCTTCGAATTCGGCGTCGACCACGTCGTCGTCCCCGCCGCCGCCGCCCGCCGGACGGTCGGATTGCGGTTGGCGACTGGCGGCAGCGGCCAGCAGCTCCGTCAGGCGGCGGGAGGTCGTCTCCAGCGCTGTCTGCGACTCTCCCTGCACCGCGGCGCGCACGTCGGAGATCGCCTGCTCGAGCGCCGCCCGATCCGCGGGGGCGATGGCTTCGCCGCCGGCGGTGAGCCTGCGCTCGGCCTCGGCGATCACGGCCTCCGCGGCGTTGCGGGCTTCGATCAGGGCGCGGCGCTTGCTGTCCTCCTCCGCATGGGCCGCCGCGTCCCGGACCATCCGCTCGACATCCTCCTTGCTGAGGCCGCCCGAGGCCTGGATGCGGATCTGCTGCTCCTTGCCGGTGCCCTCGTCCTTGGCGGTGACGTTGACGATGCCGTTGGCGTCGATGTCGAAGGTGACCTCGATCTGCGGCACGCCGCGCGGCGCCGGCGGGATGCCGACCAGATCGAACTGGCCGAGCAGCTTGTTGTCCGCCGCCATCTCGCGCTCGCCCTGGAAGACGCGGATGGTGACCGCATTCTGGTTGTCCTCGGCGGTCGAATAGGTCTGCGTCTTCTTGGTCGGGATCGTGGTGTTGCGATCGATCATCCGGGTGAAGACGCCGCCCAAGGTCTCGATGCCGAGCGACAGCGGGGTCACGTCGAGCAGGAGGACGTCCTCCACCTCGCCAAGCAGCACGCCGGCCTGGACCGCGGCGCCGAGCGCGACGACCTCGTCCGGATTGACCCCCTTGCTCGGCTCCTTGCCGAAGATCGCCTTCACCTTGTCCTGGACCTTGGGCATGCGGGTCTGGCCGCCGACCAGCACCGCTTCCTCGACGTCCGCGGCGCCGAGCCCGGCGTCCTTCAGCGCGGCGCGGCAGGGCGGCTCGGTGCGCTGGATCAGGTCGTCGACCAGCTCCTCCAGCTTCGCCCGCCTCAGCCGCAGCTCGAGATGCTTCGGCCCATTCTGGTCGGCGGTGATGAAGGGCAGGTTGATCGTCGTCTCCATCGTCGACGACAGCTCGACCTTGGCTTTCTCCGCGGCCTCGCGCAGCCGCTGCAAGGCGAGCCGGTCATTCCGGAGGTCGATCCCTTCCTGCTTCTTGAACTCCTCGGCCATCCAGTCGAGCACGCGCTGGTCGAAATCCTCGCCGCCGAGGAAGGTGTCGCCATTGGTCGCCTTCACCTCGAACACGCCGTCGCCGATCTCGAGGATCGAAATGTCGAAGGTGCCGCCGCCCAGATCGTAGACCGCGACCGTGCCTTCGCCCTTCTTGTCGAGCCCGTAGGCAAGCGCGGCGGCCGTCGGCTCGTTGATGATCCGCTCGACCTCCAGCCCAGCAATCGCGCCGGCATCCTTGGTCGCCTGGCGCTGGCTGTCGTTGAAATAGGCCGGAACCGTGATCACCGCCTTGGTCACCGTCTCGCCGAGATAGGCCTCGGCGGTCTGCTTCATCTTGGTGAGGATGAAGGCGGAGATCTGGCTCGGGCTGTATTGCTTGCCGCCCGCCTCCACCCAGGCGTCGCCATTGGGGCCCTTGACGATCTTGTAGGGGACGAGCGCCTTGTCCTTCTCGACCATCGGGTCGTCATAGCGCCGGCCGATCAGGCGCTTGATCGCGTAGATCGTGTTCTCCGGGTTGGTGACCGCCTGCCGCCTGGCCGGCTGGCCGACGAGCAGCTCGCCGTCCCTGGTGAAGGCGACGAAGGACGGCGTCGTCCGCGTCCCCTCCTCATTTTCGATGACCCGCGCCTTGCCGCCTTCCATCACCGCGACGCAGCTGTTCGTGGTCCCCAGATCGATGCCGATAATCTTTGCTGCCACGGAGAAGCCTCCTTGTCTGTGCGCCGTGAGGAGAGACGAGGCGGAGCGGACAAACCATGACGATCGTCAATGCGGGCGGTCACCTGCCGTCCGGCCCGAGCGCAGGGCATCCGCCGCAAGCCATTGACGCCGCGCCATCTCGGGCCCCACCGCCCGCCGCGACGCGCGAGGGCGTCCCGGCGGCGCGCCGGCTTCAGCGATACTCGAATTCCGGAAGGCGCTCGAGCTCCTCCCGCGTCGCGTCGGGAAGCAGGACCCTGTCCCCGTCGATCCGCAGTTCGTCGAACGAGATTGCGACCAGCTTGGAGGCCAGGCCGAGAAAGCCGCCCACCGAAAGGACCGCGAAGTCCACGCTGTCCCCGACCAGCATCAGATC